>CAZZZY010000131.1:0-11271 GCA_964658545.1 uncultured Acetobacteraceae bacterium
CGTTAAAAAATTGACTTTGGTAACAGAGTTTTAGCCTTAACTGAACCGTATTGGAATATAAATATAACGCCAAACATTTAGTATGACAGACAAAACTTCACTCATTTTAGGGATTGACGATTTCTCCCCAAGCCTGAAAATATTCTATTTTATGCCTACTAGCTAGAAAAACTCATGTTTTTTGCAAATTCTCTGGAAAATCAACTCCAGCGCTGGAACGAAACTATTCGCAACCAGCCGAAAAATGCTAATGCTTACATTCGCCGGGGTATGGTTAACTTTCGGCTTGCCAAGATTGATGAATCTATTCAAGATTTTGACATAGCAGAGCAACTGGATGCCAGTATTAAACCCTACCTCTGGCAACGGGGATTATCTTACTATTATGCAGAAAGATTTGCCGAAGGCGCTCAACAATTTGAAATAGATTTGACTGTAAACGCTCAAGATGTAGAAGAAACAGTATGGCGATATCTCTGCATAGCTCGTTCGTTAGGTGTTGAAGAGGCCCGTAATTCTTTATTAACTGTGAAAAATGACCCTCGACGCATCATGCAGCGCGTATATGATTTGTATTCGGGAGATTGTACACCAGATGATGTTTTAACTGTTGGTCAATCAGAAGGGATAAAGGGAAATTTTTATAGTCATCTTTACTTGGGATTATATTACGAAGTTGAGAATAATGTTGATTTGGCTCAGGAATATATAGTTAAAGCTGTTGATAATTACACAATTGATGATTATATGTGGAATTTGGCGCAGGTACATAAGAAGTTACGAGGATGGTCTTGTTAAAGCACCATTATTTATTTATGGGGATTGTAATTTTTAATTTTTAATTCTCCAAAGGGGTTGACTCCTTCGCCAAAGTACCTTGATGAAAGACTATTTTCCATTGTTCATCGATCAATTTCCATATAGAACTTCGTAGCGAATAAATAGGTTCTTCCCTATCTGTACCGTATCTATAGGACTAGTATTTGATTTCTGAAATACACGTAGGGTGTGTTAGCAAAGCGTAACGCACCAACAGCTCAGGATGGTGCGTTACGCTATCGCTAACACACCCTACAAGACTACCGAGATTTTTTCAGAAATCAAATATGATTCCTATAACTACACGATAAGTTACTAGAACAACCCCCAATACTGCTCAGTTAAGGGAAAATAGATGGTGGAATAAAGAAAAGTATTATCGCTAACATTAAAACCTCAGAAACCTAACCCCCCTTCCCTACTAGCGTTGGGGGGTTTCAAAGCCTCTCGACTCTTGTCTAACGGTAGGCTGACGCTAACGGAGAGGAATGGAAGCGGGGTTTTTAGTATAATTTACGACTTTTCAAACATCCTCTTATGGAATTCGCAACTACACAGACAAAACCCACCTCTGGAAGCACGCCAAAGGTGCGACTCAAAATCTAAAATTGAATGACTCGTAACTCACGTTCCTGGTAAGTTTCGCAAACGCTCATCCAAATGACTACGGTCTGCCAAAACCTTTAACAGCGGCCCATGTGAGGTAAATTCTACAATACTGACCGAAGCAACAGGGCATCCCAAACGGAAACGGAAGCGTCCTACATCAATCCCTAGTAAACTACATAGAATAATTCTGATAGTTGCCTTGTGAGCAACCACTAACACATTGCCACTAGTGTAATTTTGCTTAATTTCTTCAATTACCTGTATGGCGCGAGAAGCAATTGTAACTGCCATTTCTCCACCAGTCGGCGCATTCCAAGCAGGATCGGCTGACCAACGAATATAATCATCGTGATATTCACGGCTAATTATTTCTGGGGTCTTTCCTTCCCACAAGCCATAGTTAATTTCCTTCAAACCATCTCTAAATTGTGGTTCTATCCCTATTGATTCACATAAGGGTTTTGCTGTCAATACAGTTCGCCGCATGGGACTACAAAATATTGCTGTCCAAGGAATAGAACTATATGCGTCTGCAAAAGCTTTTGCCATCTCCAAACCTTGTGGGGTAAGCTCTGAGTCTATGGAACCACAAAAGGAATTATTCCGACTGTATTCTGTCTGTCCGTGACGGAGAAAATAAAGAGTTAGGCTCACGAGATATTCTCATAGATTATAAATTTAAGAGCGCTAACAATCACATATAGCTGAAGATAGTTAATGCCTGTGATATACTACTACAATTTTATGATATTTGGAATGATTTTCACATTTGGCAAAGTTGCCGCACTGACGTTAAAAAGGCGCGTGCGATCGCATCCCGTTCATTGGGTTTAATTTGTGCGATCGCATCTTGCAATTCTGGTCCATTTGGCTGGTGGGAATCCAGTTTTAGTATAAAAATTGACCAAACAATTGCCCAGGTTGATTTTGTGTTGCCAGTTGGGTAAAATAATTAATATAGAGACGTAATAAATTACGTCTCTACAACAGTTCTATAAATCAAGCTAACCCCTTACCTTTCCACATCTACTAAGAGAATAAGAAAGGAGTATAGCATTGAATTTTGAACACTTCATACTTTTCTGCAAAAATGGAATCCATCCCATTTATATCCCTAAATTTTATGCAAAAAGTTATGAATTATTAGTCAATGTTTTTCTTCACATTATCTTTCACGTCTTCAATACCGTGACGGACTTCGCTTTCCGCTTGCTTTGCTTTGCCTTCAGCTTTATCTTTTGGATCTCCAGTAATTTTTGCTGCTGCTTCTTGGGCTTTACCTTCAATATTTTTAGCAGTTGCTTTAGCCCGTTCTTCTAAGCTCATATTTGACTCCTTTTTTTATGGAAAGTTAATTTCAAAGCTGTAAATTAACTTTGAAATCCTTTGTTGTTACTTTTACAGATTAGCTTAAAGTTTTTGCTAAAGCCTTCTACCACAAGGCATATTAAATAATTCGTAATTTGGAAAGGTAGTTGTAGTAAGGATTATGGCTGTCATTTGAATACAAAATAAAGTCAATGAAAGTTAGTTGTCTATGCTAAAAGACATAGAAAAAATCCAAATATATTTGGACTGTTTAAACTAAAAAAAACTCAGTTCCGGGGAGAAACTGAGTTGATAAAGTTATGGGGATATAGCCTTTCTCGACAAGCGTGAGGTACAATTTTTCCCCCTTCCCACTTCAGAAAGGGGGTTAGGGGGTTAGGTCTGTTTGCATACTTGTACCTCATCAGATTGAAAATTGCTATATTTTTTTGTCTAATCTAGAAAACCCATCAGGCTTTCAGAATTGTCAATCTCATTTGATGCTATCGGACGATTACCGAAGGTAGAATAGCTTTCATCAATTACCAATAAACTTGAGCCAATTGGACGAATCCCAGAGAGGTTGATACTTTCAACAACTTGGAATGTATTAGCACCAATTGGACGAATACCCATTGCATTATAGGTTTCAACTACTTCCAAGGTACTGGTGCTAACGGGACGCACCCCAGCAACTGAGAGGTGTTCAGCAACTTCTAAGTCGCTAGCGCCTATGGGACGAATTCCAGAAATAGCTAGTGTCCCAGATGCTCCCACTGGCAGTTCACTAACTTCCTCGACTTTATCTGCATTCAAGCTCTGGTCTGGTTGATTTTCAACTTCCTCTTTAGACTTGGCATTTTGCCGAGAACTGGTTGCTTTGCCAGTGTTGCTAATAGTCATAAACAAAGACCTCTGGTTTGTTAATTGAATTTTACAATAATTAAGGAAAGATGAAATTTTTTCCCATATACATTAGAGTTTAACCTTAAAAAACCTCATATAGATATAAGAATCTTTAAAACTGATACATAAGTAAATTTTAATTAATAACTTTTGTAAAAAATTATTACCATTTATTTAGTCTAATCAGCCAGCTAGAATGGATACAGGGCGAAATCGTCACTATGAGATAGGGTATTTCCAGCAAAACTGTATGACAGAATTTTGTCTTCAAGCTCCCTTTAGACCCACAGGCGATCAACCACAAGCGATCGCACAATTAACTGCTAGTATCCAATCAGGCAACCGTTACCAAACTTTATTAGGAGCCACTGGAACTGGTAAGACATTTTCAGTAGCAGCAGTTATTGAGAAAGTCGGCAAGCCTACCTTAGTTCTGGCGCATAACAAAACCCTGGCTGCACAGCTTTGTAACGAGTTGCGAGATTTCTTTCCCAACAACGCAGTCGAGTATTTTGTCAGCTACTACGATTACTATCAGCCAGAAGCGTATATTCCCGTTACCGACACTTATATTGAAAAAACGGCAGCAATTAATGATGAAATAGATATGTTGCGGCATTCAGCGACGCGATCGCTGTTTGAACGTCGTGATGTCATTGTTGTTGCTTCCATCAGTTGCATCTACGGTTTGGGAATGCCAGCAGAATATCTGAAAGCTGCCATCCCCCTTCAGATAGGTATGGAAGTAAATCAACGCCAAATTTTACGAGATTTGGCAAATGTTCAATATAGCCGCAACGACATAGAAATGGGTCGGGGAAAATTTCGCGTCCGGGGTGATGTCTTAGAAATTGGCCCAGCTTATGAAGACCGAATTATTCGTGTCGAATTCTTTGGTGATGAAATTGACGCGATTCGCTACATTGATCCAGTAACAGGGGAAATTCTCAAAAGTTTGGAAGCGGTCAATGTTTACCCCGCGCGTCACTTTGTCACCCCAGAAGAACGGTTAGAAGTAGCTTGTGATGACATTGCAGCCGAGTTAAAACAGCAAAAACTAGACTTAGAACAAGCAGGGAAATTATTAGAAGCGCAACGCATAGATCAACGGACACGTTACGATTTGGAAATGCTGCGCGAAGTAGGTTACTGCAACGGCGTTGAGAACTATTCCCGTCACTTAGCAGGAAGACAAGCTGGAGAATCACCAGAATGTTTAATTGATTACTTTCCTAAAGATTGGCTATTAGTGATCGATGAATCTCACGTTACAGTACCCCAAATTCGTGGTATGTATAACGGCGATCAAGCGAGAAAAAAAGTTTTAATTGAACATGGATTTCGGCTTCCTAGTGCTGCTGATAACCGTCCTTTGAAAGCCGAGGAATTTTGGCAAAAAGTGAATCAGTGTATTTTTGTTTCCGCAACTCCCGGAAATTGGGAATTAGAAATTTCTGAAGATCATGTAGTTGAGCAAGTGATTCGACCAACTGGAGTGGTTGATCCAGAAATTTCTGTGCGTCCCACAGAAGGACAAATTGATGATTTGTTGGGAGAAATTAAAGATAGAGCCGACCGTCATGAACGAGTGTTAATTACCACATTAACCAAGCGGATGGCAGAAGATTTAACCGAATATTTGCAAGACCGCAGTATAAGAGTACGGTATTTACATTCTGAGATTACTTCTATTGAGCGCATTGAAATTTTGCAGAACTTGCGCGAGGGTAAATTTGATGTATTGGTTGGCGTGAATTTGCTGCGAGAAGGGTTAGATTTACCCGAAGTTTCCTTAGTAGCAATTATGGATGCAGATAAAGAAGGTTTCTTGCGAACCGAACGTTCCTTAATTCAAACTATTGGGAGAGCCGCGCGTCACATCCAAGGACAAGCGATTTTGTATGCCGATAATCTGACAGGTAGCATGATTAAAGCTATTGATGAAACAGACAGGCGGCGTGGGATTCAAACGGCACATAATCGACTGCATGGGATTACACCACAACCAATTGTGAAAAAATCAAGTAATGCGATTTTGGCTTTTTTAGATGTATCTCGGCGGTTGAATGCAACTGACTTGAAAGTTGTCGATGAACATATAGATGAACTGCCATTAGAACAGATTCCAGGGTTGATTACTCTGTTAGAAGCACAGATGAAAGAGGCGGCGAAGAAACTGGAATTTGAAGAGGCGGGGAAATTGCGCGATCGCATTAAACATCTGCGGGATAAAATGCTAGGACGTTAAGTTAAAAAGTCACTGTTGCCTATTACCTATTCCCTTTGAACAATATTCACCTAATTAGTGTTCATTAGCAGAATCAGGGTAGTCTAACGGCATTTCAAGAGCGTGTTCGGACTACGTTAAACTTACCACCAAGAAGCGATAATGGATAAGATGCCATTTACATTTTAAGAGTGTGGTAGCCATGACTGAGTTACTTGAGCGTGCGATCGCCCAACTGAAAACTCTCCCTGTTGCTGAACAGGATGCGATCGCTGCTCGTCTCCTTGCCGAGATAGAGGATGAGCAAAGATGGAAGGCTCAGTTTGAATCTACAACAGATGCTCAGTGGGATCGTCTAGCTGATACGGTACGGCAAGAAATTGCAGTTGGCGAAATTACTCCTCTGGCTGACGTTTTTCCCTCTGAGCAATGAAGTCAAGTGTTACGAAGGTATTTCGCTGTAGTAGCAGCCGAACCCGTTTGCTTTTCCATGCGCGTAGGCGTAGCCCGTCGTAGACATCGCTATTCAGGAACTATTACGAAAAATCTAGGAGGCGATCGCATTAAGCATCTGTGGGATAAATTTTGCGACAAGTGCAGTTTGAAACCGCAGCCATTGACAATTGAATAGATGAGCGATATTGATGGGTAGACGCTTGTTGTTAAACATCGCCCACTCATGATAGATAGTCAATACCAGTCAGCAATCGTAAGTCCTGTAACTCTAGAAAATTCTTTGATATTGTGAGTTACAAGAGTAGCTTGAAGTGCGATCGCTATTCCTGCAATCAAAATATCCATCGCACCAATTGGAGTTCCTTGCTTGTCTAACTGGGTGCGAATCGTAGCAGCAGCAAGAGCGGCATTGTAATCGAACGGAACCAAGTTGACTCGGCTTAAAAGTTGCTGAAGTTGCTGGGTGCGTTTTGCTGGGGAGGTGGATTTTTCAATGCCGACTTGCAATTCAAAGATAACGATTGTCGGAATACTAATTTCCTTAGCGGGGATACTAGCAAGATTATGAGCAACTTGTCCTTGACCCTTGAAGTAGTAAATTAGGGTATTGGTATCCAAAAGGTACATTTAGAGACTTTCCCGTAATATGTCTTGTCCCATTTCAGCCCGAATGTCTTCCAGGCTGGGAAAATCTTCTCTCCAAGTTCCGGCAAGGGAATCAACAAGTTCCGCCCAAGAAACCGAGTCTACTGTGTCGATCGGTTGGTTAGCATTTAGGTGCTTAGTATGAATAAATTCAGCAAAAGTCAAGACCTCGCTAGCTTGCTGTTGGGGAAGGGATTTAACGAGTGCGTAAATCTGTTCAGCGATGTTCATAATAGGATTTCAGATAAAGGTTATAAGAATCTTAGCAATATCGTTATATGGAAATAAAGCTTCAGTAAGATTTTAGTCATCTTTAAGCCAGTGGTGATTGATAAAATGTTGGGACGTTGGTGCTTGGTCAGGATAGCAATCAAGAGAATACCCTTTTTTGGCTATCCTAGAAAAGTAAATCATTACCCTGATCGCGCCGATGGTTGCTTTACCCAACAACATTTTGATGAGTGCAGAAGAATATCTGGTTTGGGAAGCCACCCAAGAGGAACGCTACGAGTATTGGGATGGCGAAGTTGTGATGATGAGTGGTGCTACACGCAACCATAATCGGATTTCGCTCAATTTCTCAAAGCTCTTAGATAATGCCCTAGCCGATCGCTCCTGTGAGGTATACATTGTAGATGTGAAAGTGCAGGTAGAACCGGGGCAAAAATATTTTTATCCAGATGTGGTGGTTACTTGCGATGAGCGAGATACCGATCCACAATGGGTACAATTTCCCTGCTTAATTATCGAAGTGCTATCACCTTCAACAGAAGCAGCTGATCGGGGCAAAAAGTTTGCCAAATATCGCCAATCTCCAACCTTGCAAGAATATGTCTTAGTACAAGTAACTCAACCCGGTGTGGAAGTGTTTCGGCGCAACGAGCAAGGAAAATGGGTGTTGTCGGAGTATAATTTGGGCGATATATTGCGATTGGAATCGCTGGATGTAGAAATAGCGATCGCCCATTTGTACCGTCAAGTGCAGTTTGAAACCGCAGCCATCGAAAAATAAAATCCCTTCCAGAAATTCCAAGACAATTACAAACAGGAGAAATCATGACTATTGATGTAGAAATTTTACAAACATCTGTAGACACTGCTGTTAGGTCTTCCGATCACTGTCTAACCTTACCCGTAATAGTTTTAGCGTAGACCTGGCAAGCGCGGTGAACCAAGTCAGCCAGAGAAATACCAGAATGCGCGATCGCATCTAGAAGTGCTTGTAACTCATTCGCCCAGATCAAGTACATATAATTCTCTATTTGTATAAAAATACATATAAACTTTTTATAATATCAATAAAAAATTTTATTTTACATACCTCTAACGATAGATAGCTTTTATGGAAAAATAGTTTAGATTTGTAACAAGTTACACAGAACTGGGTAAAAAACATGGCCAACATAATTGACACTGCCACTAATAATGGTTCTTTCACGACACTAGTTGCAGCAATCCAAGCGGCTGGTCTGGTAGATACACTCAAAGGCCCTGGACCATTCACCGTCTTCGCACCCACTGACGAAGCGTTTAAAAAGCTTCCAGCAGGTACAGTAGAAGCATTACTAAAAGATCCTGCAAAGCTCAAGAAAATCTTGACCTATCATGTTGTCTCAGGCAAAGTACTGGCTGCTGATGTAGTTAAACTGAAGACAGCTAAAACAGTTGAAGGTTCAGATGTAAAAATTGATGCTTCTAATGGCGTTAAGATCAATGATGCAAAAGTTGCAACAGCTGATGTTGCTGCTGATAACGGTGTCATCCACGTAATTGACACAGTTTTGATTCCTGCATAAGCAAGCATCAGAATAGCGAATGCTATTTCTGGGGCGGCGACTACCTGTAGTCGTTTCTCCATTACAGTCTGGTTGAATGTTTTTGAGTAAACACCAACTACCAACAAATCCATCTAGATCCTGTCTAGATGGATTTATTGTTTAATTAGATGTGATCAAATTTTTAGTTTTGCCAAACCCAAATAACGGATACCTTCGGGGGAAATGTCAAAACGGCAAGGTAAGACTTCTAAACCCAGAGCGATCGCATCCCGTAATAATTTACCATATACAGGATCTGTGCGATCGCCAGGGGAAAACTCTGTACAATCACCGCGATTGATAAAGTAAAGCATCACCGCACGAGTTAGAGGTAGCATCGCCATTAGTTCTCGCAAGTGCTTTTGTCCTCTTGTAGTCTCCGTGTCAGGAAATAAAGCTAATCTCCCCTCAGACAAAGTTGTATTTTTCACTTCTAAATAAATTGGGCGTTCCTCATCACTCCCCGTCAAGAAAAAATCCACTCGACTTTTTTTATCTAGCCCATAAACCACCTCGCCCTTAATTTGGCTATACTCGCCCAATTCTGGAAAAAGGTGTTTCGCTAAAGCTAGCTTTACCACTCGATTGGGCAAAAAAGTATTTATGCCTACCCAAGTCGGCTCATTGTCATGTACCTGAATTAATTCTAAAGTGTAAGCTAATTTACGGTTAAGATTATCACTTTTAGAAAGCTGTACAGCACTTTGGGGAGTTGATACTCCAGTCATTGGCCCTGTGTTGGGACAATGTGCTGTCACTATTTCGCCAGAAGTCAGTTGAACATCAGCGAAAAACCGCTTGTAACGCTTGAGCAAAATACCCTTATACAAAGGTGGGTACTTAAATAACATAAAACCAATACTTTCAGCCTTAACTTCCTTAAAAATGCTCACGCAATGCTCAAATACCTTGCTTTCTGTGTTTAAGTATGAATAAATAGTATAATTTACTACTCAGCAAATATGCTCAAGAGATGCTCAACTTTGGGAGCGAGAATATATATCTATCTTATCGAAAAGTTGGGTCTAAAACCTCATTTTGAAAGGCTTCAAAAGTGAGCTTCCTTAATTCCTTACCCTCCTGTAGCTGGTGAAGTGCGATCGCAGGGAATGCAATCAGCGATGTAATAGACATCTCCAGAAAAGATTTAGATACCACATAATTATCCGCAGACCTAACCCCCTTCCCCCCTTCCCTGGTAGGGAAGGGGGGTTTTAAAGCCTCTCTCCGCTTCGGGGAGAGGTTTGGAGAGGGGTCTTTTTCTTTTTCGGAGATGTCTAATGTAGCTGACCTTATACCCGGCATTCCCTGTAGACTTAATACCGTATCGCCGGCACGAGTCCCGTAATTGTCATCTAGCTTTCAACCAAAGTGGCAGCAATTTAACTACGGTGTGTGATCAAAAAACAGTACTACGACTGAGATTAAATCGTTTCACCTAGCTCAACGCCTACAATTGAGACAATCTCACCTTTTGGGTTTCCGAAAATATTAAATTTAATGGAAGATTTAATAAATCGAGAGAGGTGTACGCTACCTAGATGTGAATGCGTCAACAGAGGAATCAACCAATGGGATATGTAATTGCTACTGCAAATATGAAAGGTGGCGTTGGTAAAACCACCCTCACCGTCAACTTAGGTACCTGTTTAGCTAAAAATCATGGCAAGCGGGTACTTGTCCTTGATTTAGATAGCCAAATTAGCGCCACACTAAGTTTGATGTCGCCTTTAGATTTTGCCAAGCGTCGTAAACAAAGCAAGACATTTAGGTATCTAATCGACCAAGTGATCAATCCAGATCCACAAGCAAAACTGACAATTCAAGATATCATTCAATCTCAGGTTTGTAATCTTCCCGGACTAGATTTATTACCAGGAGACATCGACTTGTATGATGAATTTGTTGTTTCAGAAATGCTACATCAACAAGCAACTGCATTAGGTGAACAGGACTTTGAAGCAATTTGGAATCGCTTTGAAAGAGTCTTGATTAATAACATTTTAAAACCAGTCCGTCAAGAATATGATTTTATCCTTCTCGATTGTGCCCCTGGCTATAATTTATTGACTCGTAGTGCTTTAGCTGCCAGCGATTTCTACATACTTCCTGCGAAACCAGAACCCTTATCTGTAGTGGGTATTCAACTGCTAGAAAGACGCATTGCCCAATTAAAAGACAGTCATGGACATGAAACCAAAATAGATATAAAAATGCTGGGAATTGTATTCAGTATGTCCAGCGCTAACCTTCTGACTGGCAGATACTATAAACAAGTGATGCATCGCGTTGTGGAGGATTTCGGTGTAGATAAAATTTGTAAAGTACAAATACCAGTTGATGTCAATGTTGCTAAGGCTGTTGATAGTTTTGTGCCAGCTGTTTTAAATGCTCCCCAATCAGCTGGTTCAAAAGCGTTTTTTCAGTTAACTCAGGAGTTGTTGCAAAAGCTATAAAGCAATACGCTTGGGTTAAGGCTAAAAC
>CAZZZY010000132.1:0-1025 GCA_964658545.1 uncultured Acetobacteraceae bacterium
ATCGGGAAGGGGGTTAGGTTAATCGTTAGCTTTTCCATAAAACCTGAATTGTAAGAAGCTAATTTAACCGCCACTTCAGCGATTCCATCTGGGATAATATTTAGAGGATGAGGTTGTTTATCGTGTACTGAGGAGTTACGAAGAGCGATCGCAATTGATAGTCTTGAAATAATGACACCAGCTTGATAATGGGAGTGCTGAGAATATTTTTGACATACAGCATTTTTCAGGTAAATGAAGTACACAGGTAGGGGCATAGTGCCCTTAAAATCATCTGTACCTCATTGCGTTTAAATGGGGACAGAGTTTTCAATCAAAGGTAAATTTAAATGGCATTTAGTAATTATAAAAGTATTAGTGCAGTCATAAAAAAATTTCAAATAAAGTATGTGCAGTCGAATTTTATCCTAGAAGTAAATTTCCCTGTTAAAGAATCATTTAAAGAAGAATTAGATTTGCTATTGATGGATGGAGTTATTGATAATTCGGAAAATGCTATTTGTGAAAATCTCATCTATCCAGTATTAAAAGAAGTCTGGAAATCTTACCGAGGTAAATTAACACTTTGGAGTCATGAAGTATTAGCTTATGATGAAGATTTATCAGGGGTTCCAGATTATACGGTAGCACAGCGAAACCCTCTGGGTGCGATTGTTTTTGACAAACCTTATTTTTTGATGGTTGAAGCTAAACAAGACAAATTTGAAGAAGGTTGGGGTCAGTGTTTAGCTGAAATGATTGCAGTCCAGCGAATTAATGATGATTTTGTCAGTGATGTTTTTGGGATTGTTTCTAATGGTAAAATATGGCAGTTTGGAAAGTTGCTCGCTGATGTGTTTACCCGAAATAAAAATTTGTATGTGATTCAAGATTTAGATAAATTATTTGCTGCGGTGAATTATATTTTTCAACAATGTGAATTAAAAACATAAAAACAATAATATCATGTGCTTTTCAAACACGCTCTCAGGAGAATTGACATAAGTGTCCATTTTGCTGTAAGTGAGAGGGGTAATTAGAAACGC
>CAZZZY010000132.1:1035-11234 GCA_964658545.1 uncultured Acetobacteraceae bacterium
TGCGTACTTCTGCGTTAATTGGGGTTGTTGGAAAGATTGGCTGTCAAAGGTTAAAATTAATTGCGATCGCTAACTAATTTCCAAACAATATTTGTGGTTACAAATCAATCAGAATCTAGAAAAATATCACCCCATATTTGTATTTTCTTCTACTGCTTCTGGGTTAGTAGTTTTAACTTTTTCAAGAAAAGGAGATATCCAAGGTAAAGCCACCATGATTCCTGTTAAAACTACTAAAAATACAGCTATTCCCCAAATTTGGTCACGGGGAATTTCGAGAACACCGCGTAAAATTACCTCTCTTAAGGCAGAAACAATAGTAATCTCCACTGCTGCGGTCACGGATGTTCGCTGTTGTTGTAGATGATCAATTAACAGGCGGAACAACTCTACTAAAATCAAAATGAACAGGATATCAGATGTTACTTGCCGCAAATCTAATGGACTCAAAAAGGAGAAAAACATATCTCCCAATCGGATGAGCATCACACAGAATAAACCAAGGCAGAGAGAAATGACAATAAAGTCCTGAAAAAACTCCAGGTTACGTACAATTATATTTCTTTGTGACCAGTTGCTTAACTTTGAAAATAACCCTGTTAGCATAGTATTTCCTAATAGTCTATATTCCTTGATCTCCATAATCTAAATAGTGCTGAGTAATCGACGCTAGATACTCAGCACTAGGAACTCTATTCAGTCCCCATTATTTAGCTATAGCAATCCTATTTTAGAAGCTCAGATCCCCGACTTCTCAAATAATTTGGGGATCTTTCACGAATGATTTAGGACTGCTATAGGAATCATATTTGATTTCTGAAAAAATCTCGGTAGTCTTGTAGGGTGTGTTAGCGATAGCGTAACGCACCATCCTGAGCTGTTGGTGCGTTACGCTTTGCTAACACACCCTACGTGTATTTCAGAAATCAAATACTAGTCCTATATATGGGGTTCCAATCAGCCCGATTAAACTATTTTGAACCGTTGAGGTTTTGTACAGTTTCTGCGGTTTTCATCTTGGATGCTGCGGTTGTTAAGTTATTCGCAGCCTTGATGATCTCTTGTAAGGTTTCGTTCACCAGATCCTCATCAAGGGAGGTTTCTGATAAGTAAGTTTCTATGAAAATCTCCACTCGACTAACAATTATTTTGCTTTGAGAGCGTAGTCTGTTGAGGTCTTTGGTAGATAAATTATTCATTGTTTGAAGCTCCTTTCTGTTTCGCGGGTTAATTCTACATTTTTGGTCAACAATTCTCAGGAAAAGAGCGATTCTTACAGTTCAGCCCTTTTTTGAAAGCTCAAGCTTGCTGGAATACCCATTAAATCGTTCGCCTGTTGACTGCTTAAAAGCCTTCAGATTCCCTAAATTCGTATAAAGGTTTCAAGCAGGAGAATTGCTATATCTGGCAAGTTAGCGGGTCTATTTTAGGATTTACGCACTGAAAACTTGAGATTGCAACTCTTGGAGACGCTCTGTGTAGCTTGCTTCTCCGTAGGAATATGCGATCGCTGCACTCGCAATAATGTAATTTTATCACGGTGTGTAAGTTCTATATTTATTCTTTAGACTTACGTACCGAAATCATCCTTTGAGATTGGGTGTAGGGTTTTGAGTCTTTAAGCATCAGCAGCTTTGGCGCAGACATCAAAAGTTCTGCTCTAGTTGGCGTTGCGCGTAGCTTTTTTAAGACTAGAGGTACGGTAGATGCTTCTGGCTGTTGACTCCTTTTATAGCAACTTGAAGCCGAAGTTGTTGAGAGTCTCACGCAGGTACTTGCACCCTTTTAAATAGTCTAAAGTGGCAATCCGCTCGGCTGAGTGTTCCGACCAATCAACAGCGACATTCATCTTTTGTTCAGTGTAGAACTTTTTCATGATATCGTTGTAATGAGCGATCGCCTCATCTTGCTCTGCCAATTTATAGGTTTCTCGGTGGAATACAGCCGGCTGTGGTAGACGCGGTTTCACAGCAGCTTGTACTTCAGGATTGGGATAACCCACACACATCCCAAATATAGGGAACACAAAAGGCGGCAAATTCAATAATGTGGCTACCTCTTGAGTACTTTTGCGGATTGCGCCAATATACAGCGTTCCTAAACCAATAGATTCGGCAGCTACAGTCGCATTTTGCGCTGCGACTGTAGCATCGACTATGGCTTTAACCAACAATTCTATGTAATCTAGAGCTACATGGGGTAGTCCGCGATTGTCAGCAATATGAGCCAGACGACCTAAATCTGCTAACCAAACCAAGAATACAGGAGCCTGGTTAATATATGCTTGGTTATTAGCCAGTTTGCATAATTCTGCTTTGCGTTCTGGATCTTCAATTGCTACTACACTCCAGGTTTGCATATTAGCTGAACTAGCAGCAGATTGAGCAGCTGCAACTAGCCACTCTAGGGTTCCTGGTTGTAAAGGATCAGATAGATAAGACCGAACTGAACGGTGAGCTAGTAGTGTTTCTAGAGAGTCGTTCCAGTCAATTTCATAATTGAAAGGAACTTCACCGTAGCGCGATCGCAGTAGTTCTGTAGGATTGGTCATAGTCAACTTTTGAACTTGAAGGCTTTTTTACGATTTCAAAGGGATTAATAACGAAGAACCAGAAAATCAGAAGGCTGATTTTCTGACAAAAGTAACGCTGTGTGCAACTTTCTCTCAAACCTAACCCCCCAACCCCTTCTACTAGCGTTGGGGAGCAAGAATCAAAGCCTCTCACGAGTGGGGGAGAGGAATGGAAGCGGGGTTCTAAGTACAGCATTTCATTAATTCGTAGCGAATTCTTGGCGTCCCTCTGCGTTTAAATTTTCAGCCTCAATTCGCCACGATTTTACGCAAAGCTGTACTAAGAATAAGTTGCACATCGCGTAAAGTACAGAGAAAATACTTCACTGCTACGCAGCTAGCTGGGTTTTTCCGAAATCTGAAAGGTGATCATTCTGAAAAAAAGCAACTCGTAAAGCTAGCCGATACTCAGATGCAGGGCAAGTAAGTGGAGTTACCATATGCCAAGAATTGTCAGAACGCACGATCACAACTGAGGAATCGCTGAGGGGTAAAATATCTTGGAAGGCAGATTCCGGCTGGGAGTCTTTGAGAATTCGCAAACAGCCTCCCCAGTCTACAGACCATTGTTGATTGAAAAATAGCAGATGAGTTAAAACTTTGTTTGGCTCATCTGTATGAGGGTGATGCAACTGTCCTAATTTATATCGACGAAATCCAATATCCATTAGACAGTTATTTAGTTGCAACCCAGACATTTCGGCTATTGCTGCGCGGTAAGAATCTGTCCACAGTCCTTCTATCAACTGTCGCCAGACTTGACTGAGGTGTCTTAAGTCATAAGTAAGTCTGCCTTCTGCCATCCGCTGTCGCCAGCGATTATCCTTGGATTTGAGCATTAAGGAAATATCCTCGCTAGTGGCAAGCATCTTTCCCCAGAAGTATCCATATCCTTCCCCTTCCGACAGACGAAACTCTTCGTGAGGAAAACTGGCAGCTAGTTCTAAGCTTGCCTCGGTTGAGAGCAGGTTTTTTATCAAAGCCCAATTATATGGGGCTTTTTGCATTGCTGTGGTCTGAATGGACTGAAAATTAAGCATGGTAGAAAAAATGCTTTACTAGAATTAACCAATCCTGACTACCCTGGACATCAAGTGGCATTGGAGCATCAACAATCTGATTTACCTCTGCATCAAGAAACTCTGCTCAAGCCCCAGAAGTTTCACCATAGGAACACTTAGCTAGACTTTATCCAAAAGTAAGAACTCGGTTTTCTTGATCTGGCAAAAACCCTGGCTTTTTGGCAAATACTTTTTCCACGTCATAGATTATCTCTGAAGTTAAAAAAGTAAAACTACCGTCCCATAAAGGTTTTAGCGATAGCGCTCGTGCAACGACTCCACAGGAGTATCGCATTGAGAAAAAATGGATAAAGTCGAGCTTAGAGAGTCATTCCAGCCAATTTCGTCATTGAAAGGAATTTCACCGGAGCGCGATTGCAGTAGTTTTCTAGGATTTGTCATAGTCAACTTTTGAACTTGAACGCTTTTTTCCGATTTCAGAGGGATTATCAACCCCATTGCTAATTTATTTGGTTACAAGACAACTAGCTTTACCGATAGCGATTCTTCGTTACTGCTCAAAGTAGGTCAAGATCAACCTCCCCAGAATCAAACTGCTTCCCCTGCTGTTTGAGTAATTTGGGCTGGAGACTACGCAACAAGGAGCGCAATACATCAGTTTTGGTGCGTTGAAAATTTTGACAGTACTGCTCCAGAAGTTGCCGTTCTTCTGAAGACACTTGAAAAGTGATCCATCCTTGCTCTTTTCTCGGCATACTAATACCAATATAATTGGTAATATCTTAGCAATTCATCCAATAATTGCGATGCCTGCGGCGGGCTGCGCCTACGCTAACTGAAGACGGAATTGTTATGCGTTCTTAACCAACTTCACTTTTGATTCAAGTCTTCTGTGGTCAAACTGATTGAAGCAAACAATCTGAAGCACTTAGGTTTAAATTGGTAGATATGTGCGTTCACCCTTGAGGAACCAAATCCAGAAGTTCTTCAACCGTGAGACTGCGCTTAACTTTTACTGACTGATGCTTTACAGCATCCAGCACTGATTGAATTTCTGGCTGACTGAGGGTGATTCCATGTTCTTGCAGCACACTAAATATCAGATGCCGACCAGAATGTTTACCTACGACAAGGCGACGTTCCCAACCAACATCTTCCGGCGCAAACGGTTCATAAGTACCCGGATTTTGCAACACACCGTGAGCATGAATCCCCGATTCGTGGGCAAAGGTATTTTCACCCACGATCGCTTTCCAAGGAGGAACTGGCCAGTTGGCAGCTTTAGCAACTAACCGTGATAGTTCCAATAGCCGTTTTGTATCAATGCCCGTTTGGATACCATAGATGTGTTTCAGTGCCATCACAATTTCTTCCAGCGCCGCATTGCCTGCGCGTTCGCCGATCCCGTTTACTGTGGTGTTAACAGATAACGCTCCTGCTTCCAGACCAGCCAGCGAGTTCGCCATTGCTAGTCCAAAGTCATTGTGCGTGTGCATTTCTATGGGAATGAATAGATGATGGACAAGAGAGCGAACTTTGCTGTAAGTAGTCAGAGGATCGAGAATTCCTACAGTGTCACAAAAGCGAAACCGGAAAGCTCCTAGCTCTTGAGCATAAAATGCCACATCCAGCAGGAAAGATTCATCGGCTCTGGAAGAATCTTCTCCACCAACAGATACAGATAAACCGCGATCGCAAGCGAAATTTATGGCATCCCGCAAACGATCTAGCATTTTCTGCTGCTTACCCCCAAACTTGGCATCAATCTGAATTTCTGAGACGGGAACAGAAATATGCACCCGTTCTAAACCACAATCTATCGAGGCCTGAATATCAGACAAATTAGCACGGTTCCAGCCCAGTAATTTGGCGTTTAATCCCAAATTGGCAATGGTTTTGATTGACTCTGCTTCTTCTTGCCCCATTGCCGGAACGCCAATTTCCAATTCTGGAACACCGATGGCATCCAGAAAAGTGGCGATCGCAATTTTTTCTTCAACGTTAAAGGCTACACCTGCTGCCTGTTCCCCATCTCTTAACGTTGTATCGTTAATTTGAATCGGGTGTTTGTTCATGTTCATAGATAAGTGATGATTCATGATCAGTTAACTTGTTAGGTGATTTTGATTTGCTTGAGTAATTCGTAATTGAAGGATAGAGCAACTAACTGGAGTTGTAGAAGGTAAAAGACATATTCTTGAGTCGTGGGTTAATAATTACTTACGAATTACGAATTACTAAATATTTGCTACAACTTCCCCAATATTGCTGATGTCATAGCCGCCGAGAATCTCTAATTGCGATCGTACTAGCTGATGTCCCAAGATACTGAGAAACTGCTTTACTGGTTCTTCTTCCAAGTATTCTTTGAGAATCACCAAGTCGTATCGCGCACTATGAAGGGGGATAAATCCCAACCCAAAGGTAGTAGCTATAGATGCCGTACTAATCCCTGCATCAGCCATTCCTGAGACTATAGATAAAGCAACATCTTGATGGTTATGGACGATATGGTCAAATCCTTTCACAGTCTGGAATGACACTCCTTCTTCAAGGAGTTTCCGTTCTAAAAGCATCCGACTGCCAGAACCCACTTCATGGGTGACAATAGTAGCTCCAAATTCTACTAAATCGGAAACTGTTTTAACTCCCATTGGGTTTCCTGGCGGGACTAACAATCCTTCTTCCCAAACTCCAAGGGTAATCAAAACGGCACTCTTACCTGTTAAGGCTTTCCGCACAAAGGGAATGTTATGTTCCCCAGTTTGGGGATCATATAAGTGCATCCCTGCAATATGAACTTCACCTCGGCACAGACTACGCAATGCAGCGGTGCTGTGGGCAAAATGATAATGAACTCGCAATTTTGGATGCCAACGTTCAGTTGCTCTTGCCAACAGGGAAAGCACAGGTGTACAACCAGCAATCACAACTGTATTGTGCAGTTTGTCGATATCATCCAGAACCCGAACCAGGACTTTATTCGTACCGATCTGGCTCTGTGCTTCACTCTTTGCTTGACACTCGTTCTGAGGCTTGTTCCTCGCTAACGCTACCTCTGACGCTAATGGTAATTTGCTGGTGCTGGGGAACCCTTTCACCCTTACAGTTTCCCCACTCCCTAAAACTGGGGGAACCCCTGGAAGCGTCTCACCATCGGCTGGAATCATTTCAATACGAAAAGCATCGTTCCCAACCAGGGGATAAGCTATCCATTGATCCCCAACCCGCGCTAGACTAACTCGTAATTGCTCTTGCGGAGGGGCTGATCCGGCAAGAATTGCTTCAACTTCTGGTAAATCTTGCTCAAACCAGAATAAATCCTCGACTTGGCAACCAAGCACCTTTGCTAAACGCAGTGACATAGCAACAGAAGGAGCATATTGTCCAGATTCCACACCACCAATACTCTGACGAGTGACACCAGCTATATTAGCTAATTCTTGTTGACTCATGCCCAAGCGAGTTCTAATTGACTTCAGGTTGTTGCAAAGATTCACATCCAGTTTCATGAAGCTATATCTCTCCGTTAGAAAAAGCCGCAGGGGATAAACTTAAATCTGTTAGGGCAATAGCAAGGTTTTCTAGTGTTTGGCGTTTTGAGAGAAAGACATATTGATATTTTGACAATTTCATTTCTTGATGCAAGCTTAACATACATCTCGCCATAATACTTGCAACTTTGGATACTATTTTAGCGTTGGCGTAGCCCCAATAAGGTTTGGATCAGAAATTTGCTCGTGAAGGGGAGTAGAGAAGCGGGGGAGCAGGGGGAGAAATGGAGGCAGGGGAAGAGTTTTGCTTCCCCTGCCTCCCCTGCTTATCCGAGCAGTATTGGGCGCAGCCCAACCTAAGCATCGCCTTTTCATCATCTACTAAGCAAGGCGATCGCCACCAATAGAAAACGCTCAAACCCTGAAGGCATCAAGCATTTACAAACTTTCACTTTCGTGTAGGAATTTATGATACAGCAAATTTCAAGTTAGTGAAGTACACTATCTAGGTCTCAAAGCCAGGCACAGAGGCTACTCCAATTCAGAATTCTGAATTCTGCTGTAAAAACCTTACCTTTAGTCCGAGTGCGGTGAGTCCTGATCTAAATACCAATTGCCTTTTTTAGTTGGTACCGCCACCCACTGGAGTTCCAACCATAGGATCGGATTCTTTTCCTTCAACCTTGAAGAGGGATCGCGGATAATGCGTGTGGCATTTATGCAAACAGCCTCACATATCCCCAAATCTTGGGCAATGCCTCTGAAAATGTCTTTGTAGGCATTAACTGAGGCAAAGAGCATATTAGGATAATAAACAACAAAATGTTGTATAAGTTTTGGAGGGCAGCCCCAGTAGGAGTTTACAAGTTCGACGTGACAGTACTGGAGCAATTCACCGAGTTTGGCACAGCGCCCCTGAGCTATGGTGATAAATTTTTGGACTAAAACCTCTTCAGTCAACATAATAAGTTCTACTCCTTCAATGAGGCAGACAAATTTTGACGTAGTTACGTCGATTTCTCAAATAGTGGTAAGAAACTTACGCAGTTTTTTCTGCTTTTCGAGTCAGAGGTTGCCAATTGCTCCAGACATTTAGTACAAGGGATACCCCCCACTTAATCATCCTATTACAGGTCGGCGTAAATAAGCCACCCATTTTAAATGTCTGAAACCTTTACACAACGAGAATTACGAATTACGAATTACGCGAAGCGTTACTAGTCGAACAACCCAAACTTTATCAGCAGTTCTTCAAGCTGATCGTTAGACATAGATTTCGGAGTTACAAAATCTGTGTTCTGGTCAATTGCCGTTGCCAGGTTGCGATAGTGCTGCGCCTGTTCACACTCAGGAGCATACTCAATCACTGTCTTGCGGTGGAACTCTGCCCGTTGCACCATGTTGTCTCTGGGTATGGAGTAGATCATCTGAGTGCCCAGTTTCTCTGCCAGAGCTTTGATGAGATCGTCTTCCCGATCAACTTTGCGAGAGTTGCAGATCAATCCTCCCAGACGTATACCGCCTATGGGAGCATACTTTTGAATGCTTCGGCAGATGTTGTTGACGGTATACATTGCCATAATTTCCCCAGAAGTGATCAGGTAGACTTCTTGAGCTTTGCGTTCACGAATGGGCATGACAAATCCACCGCATACCACCTCACCTAGACCATCATAAAATGTATAATCAAGTCTAACTGCATCATCATAAGCACCAAGTTGTTCCAGCAACCCAATTGATGTCAGAATGCCTCTACCTGTACATCCCACACCAGGTTCCGGGCCACCCGATTCCACACACAGCGTCTTCCCCCATCCCTCCTGACGGAAGTCTTCTAGATTGACATCATCTTCTTCTTTACGCAATGTATCAAGTAAAATCTTCTGGTGAAATCCCCCCAAAAGGAGCCGGGTGGAGTCTGCTTTCGAGTCACACCCTACAACCATCACCTTACGACCCACATCTGTCAGTCCAGCCACTACGTTTTGAGTCGTTGTGGATTTGCCAACTCCTCCTCTTCCATAAATAGCGATTTTCCGCATAAAAACCTCAGTAATGGCGCAGACTTGTTGATTTGACTCCCAGATTATGGTCTAATCAAGTAGAGTATTGTGTAGTTTTTGAAAGAGTTCACTGCCCAGATTTTGACAGGATCAACGTAGTCAGAGTGTGGATATCAGCCGTCTTTCTAGCACTATAAATATTGCAGTTATCTGCTAAAAGTTAAACAGCTTCTTACAGATATAGCGGTGAATATTAGTCAGATGTGATATACAACAAGGGTGCTACAAATTAGTTGCAATCCTGTCACCAAGAATTCAAAAAACTTCCACAGCTACAGCAGGTGAATGAGAAGTTTTTGTTTCATGACAGCAAATAAAAACACTATTTTCCCTTGAAGAAAGATACAGAAAAAAATCAGTCCAGCCTATTTTATGGCAACAGCTTCGCCAAACGAAAAACCGATTTTTGGGCGGTTTTGCTCCACTTCGATTAACGTTATGCCATCACCAATAAATAATGAGGCTGGTCTGATACTCACTTCAAAGGAACCAAAGGAGTTTTCGTCCTTGTATTAGATTCCCTATAAATAAAGAATATCATACATCTGGCCAAATTACTTGCGCTGACCAATTAATTTACAAAGAGTATTCGTGGTTACAATTAGTCATCAGCTAGAGAGCCGGAAAGCTAATAATTGTGTTATTCTGTTGTTTGAAGTTGAGCTAATATCGCCGATCTATCCAAGTAAAATATCCAGAATCAAGATAGAAAACCAATCATTTATCTCTTCATTTATAGTTAGAATAGTCTGTCTATTGATATTGCTGAACATCTTATATATGTAGGGATAACAATGCTTTAAAATTTAGACAGAACTGTCTGTTTCTAACTGAATAAATCCCTGATTTTTCAATATTAATTTCCGCTATTGTTATTACAGTTACTATTATTAATTAAAAAGGTTGATAGGATTTTGAAATCAAGGAAGTCAAAGAAGTTTTCTTCTGAGAACAGAAATATCAAAGCATCTTTCTTGATATCAGGTATTGCATAAGGAGCAATCTAGCCATGCCAATGAAGTTGTTTAAGTGCGACGAAACCATCCCC
>CAZZZY010000133.1:0-11217 GCA_964658545.1 uncultured Acetobacteraceae bacterium
CCGAAAGAAGTCCCTCTCCCAAGAAGGGAGAGGGATTTAGGGTGAGGGCAAAAACTACGGTTCTCAACATTATTCCTCTTTCCTCTCCTTCTGCGCCCTCAGCGTCTGGAGCGGTTTTTTAATCATTCAGATGCTAGCGGATTTGATATAAAACACGCTTGATACCCTGGCTTTGAGACTTAGCTTATGTACTTCACAACTGAAAATCTGCTGTAGAATATGCAACCAATACTTGAAGTTAGAAATTTAACCTGTGGTTATCAAACCCAGCCAGTGTTTAGCGATGTTAATTTGACCCTTTACCCTGGGCAACTCACTGGCTTGGTAGGGCCTTCCGGTAGTGGTAAAAGCACTTTAATCAGAGCGATTTTAGGGCTAGTTCCTCCTTGGACTGGAGAGATTTGGTTTCGAGGAAAGCGCTTAAAACCAGGAGTAGCCCCGCCTTTGGTGGGCTATGTGCCCCAGGTAGAAACGGTGGATTGGACTTTTCCAGTTACGGCTCTGGAAGTAGTGATGATGGGACGTTACCAAAAGCAGAAAATGTTGCCTTGGTCTTCGCGGCGCGATCGCCAAATTGCTAATGAACTCCTAGAGCGCGTTGGGGTTGCCCATGTTGCCCATCAACCCATCGGTAATCTCTCTGGTGGGCAACAGCAAAGGGTTTTCATTGCCCGTGCTTTAGTAGGAGAACCAGAAATAGTTCTTCTAGATGAACCCACCAGCAGTTCCGACTTACACGTTCAACACGAACTATTGCACCTATTGGCTGATTTGAATCAGCAAGGCTTGACAATTATCCTCTCTACCCATGACCTCAACTCGGTAGCAACACATCTACCTTGGGTAGTATGTTTTAACCACGGTTTAATTTGTCAAGGTCAACCGATCGATATCTTCACTACCGCAAATCTTGAGCAGACTTTTGGTGGAGAAATGGTAGTTTTTTACCAACAAGACCGAATTTTAATTGCTAGCGGTGATACTTCTCTGCGTCATCAAATGCAAGATAACTTGCCCCAAATACTGCGCCCCTCCAAATCGTCCAAGTCTGCTTAATATAAATAAATACTGTATATGGATTTTTTACTAGCACCCTTTCGCTACGAATTTTTTAGCCGGGCGATTTTAGTAGGGATGATGGCAGGGTTACTATGCGGCATCATGGGGGTTTATATTACAACTCGGAGAATGAGTTACATTGCCCACGGTTTATCTCATGCGATTTTGGGGGGAGCCGTGCTGAGTTATGTACTGGGCTTGAATTTCTACATTGGCTCTGGGATTTGGGGTTTTGCAGCTGCTCTGTTAATTCAATATTTGACGGGGCGCAAAGTTTACTCTGATGCAGCTATTGGGATTGTGACAACTGCTAGCTTCGCTTTAGGAGTCGCTGTAATCAGTAGCTATCGCAAGTTTAGCCAAAACTTTGAAGCCGCTTTGTTTGGCAATGTGTTGGGCGTTTCCCCTAATGATTTGTGGGTGGTGACGGGTGTGACGATTGTCTTACTCAGTCTGGTTTTCTTGTTCTATCGCCCGTTGTTATTTTGGTGTTTTGATCGGGAAGTTGCTCAGGTTCATGGCGTACCCATTTTTGCAATGGATACTTTATTTGCTTTGATGTTGGCCACTTTACTGGTGGCGACACTGAACGTTTTGGGGGTAACTCTGATTATTTCAGCAGTGGTGATTCCGGCATCAATTGCCCGATTAGTCAGCGATCGCTTTGGTTATATCATGATTGTCTCTGGGATTTTAGGATCTGTGATTTCCTTTGTCGGCATCTACCTCAGCTACTACCTCGATATTGCCTCTGGAGCTAGTGTAGTGCTACTTTCAAGCGCCATATTTGCCTGTGTGTTGCTTACCAGAAACCTGCAAGGACGATATCAACGCCGTCTCCCTCGCCTCCCTATAAAACACCTCCCTTAGCAAAAGTTAGTCTATTATTCCAGCTAGAATAAATGCTATCGGCCTAATCCATTCCATCATAATCAATTTAGAGTTATAGATTTACGAGAGCAGCATTTTTGCTGTGATTATGGCTAAATTTCAGCTTGTTAGTTGTCGGATTAGCTGCTTGAGATTTTCTTTCCTTATGGACTTGCCAATTATTTACCATCCAGATTATATTGCTCCCCTACCTGAAGGACATCGCTTCCCGATGTCTAAGTTCCGACAACTCTACGAATTACTGTTAGCTGATGGTGTAGCCAATCAAGAACAATTTCACACACCTGAACGCCCGCCACCAGAATTGATAGAGTTAGTCCACACCCCAAGCTACGTTCAAGCTTACTGTGAGGGAACCCTAGACCCCAAAGCACAGCGACGCATTGGTTTGCCTTGGAGTCCTGCATTAGCGAATCGTACTTGTGTAGCCGTAGGTGGCACGATACTCACCGCTAAACTAGCACTAAATCATGGTTTAGCTTGCAATACGGCTGGTGGAACTCATCACGCCTTTCCTAGTTATGGGTCTGGTTTTTGTATTTTCAACGATTTAGCGATCGCCTGTCGCGTTTTACAAAAATTTGGACTCGTCCAAAAAATCCTGATTGTCGATTTGGATGTCCATCAAGGAGACGGTACCGCTTTTATCTTCCAAGACGATGACAGCGTTTTTACTTTCTCTATGCACTGCGAAGTCAATTTTCCCGGTACTAAACAAAACAGCGATTTGGATATTCCTTTGCCGGTGGGAATGGAAGATGACGCTTATTTACAAACCTTAGCGAATTCCCTAGCAGATTTATTATCTAAAGTCAAGCCAGACTTAGTATTTTATGATGCAGGTGTTGATCCTCATATAGGCGATCGCTTGGGCAAATTAGCCTTAACTGATGCTGGCATTTTCCGCCGCGAAATGCAGGTTTTAAGTACCTGTATGAATAGCGGTTATCCCGTCGCCTGCGTCATTGGCGGCGGTTATGCTGATGATATGAAATCCCTAGTTTGGCGGCATTCCCTGCTGCATCGGGCCGCCAGTGAAGTTTATCAACAGTACAAATTATCGTAAAGTTTTTAAACACATAGGAATGCAGAGTATTACCAAATTTAACTCATAGCGAATCAGACTAAAATAATACTTTGCGCTCCTCTGCGCTTCCCTCTGCGCCCCTCTGCGTTTAAATCTAACCCTCAATTCTTAACTGGATGAACAACGGCAAACTCAGAGTCTACGAACTAGCAAAAGAATTAAATTTAGATAACAAAAAGCTATTAGAAATTTGCGAAAAACTCAAAATTGCAGTCAAAAGCCATACCAGTGCAATCTCCGAACCCGATGCAGAACGCATTCGTATAGCAATAAGTAAACTAACAGCAAAATCCTCAAAAACTAAAACAAACGCTGAAGATTGGGGCTATACATTTATAGCTTCCGCAATTGATAGTTTCATCCGCCATCTGGAAGGTGAAGCTGCCCTGAAATCATATCCCGATTTTAGAGAGCGGCGCGATCGCGCCAATGAATTAATGGATGAATGTGTCGGTAAAAAGCCTTGTTTATTTTATGTGCGTCGCAAAGGCACAGGGAAAGAAGCAAGAGAAGAAATTTGGGATGTCACAATAGCAACAGACTCCGATGATTTTCCGTTACCCGCAAGACTTGACAAGCTCAGAAAAACATTAGGATTTAGAGCGGCTGTACCCAAAGACGGACGTGACGGGTTAAAAATACTATCGGCTCAGTTGTTACAACCCTCACGAGGACACGCCGATAGTTATGCCATACCTTGTCGCTTGCGTTTACTGCCTAACCATAAGCATCATCTCGACATTGCGTCCGCAACATTGAAACGCATCGCAGCCGCGCCAGTCTGTGGCGATCATGTGCCTACAGAAGATCAGCTTAAAGCTTGGAGAGCCTTTTTACAAATTGAAGAAAAAATCGCTAAAGCCCGTCAATTTTGCGTGCGTTACATAAGTCATAACTATAACTTCAAAAGACGAATCAGTTTTGAAATTGATGTAACCTCAGCTACTCTTGACGGCTTTTATCAAAATTCCCTCGACGTGGACAATTTTTGGGAACGAGCAAGACGCACAAAAAACGAAGATTTGAAGCTTTTTGAAACTGCTCCCATCGGCAAAAATTGGATTAGCGGTCGTCAATTAGGGACTGTTGAAGAAGTTGATCCCAACCGTTGTATTATCAGTCTCAGGCTAGAACGCGACTTAGCGGAATTCATGGCAGCAGGGCGTTATCAATTACCAGCTACCGGATTCTTATGTTTCGAGGCAGTTGGTGATATTCAACAGATTCAGCGCAAGAAAAAAGCTTTAGATGATTTAAATAATGGTTACACCCAAAATCCCTATTTGGGCAACTTTTTATTCGACGCTTCCCAGGCTAGACAAATCAAAACAACTTTTGAACTTCAACCACAAGATTTATTGTTATCTTCTGCTAATCCTGGTCAAAAAACAGCAGTAGAAAAGGTACTTGCCGCGAAGGATCTTGTCCTTATTCAAGGGCCACCGGGTACTGGTAAAACTACCGTAATTGCTGAGATTTGCTATCAAATTGCCCTTAGAGGTGGACGCACCTTAATAGCATCTCAAGCCAATTTAGCAGTAGATAACGCTCTAAGTAGATTAGTTCATAACCCAGTGATTCGGGCTGTACGCAAGGGTAGAGCCGAGAAAGTTGGTGAGGAAGGACAGCCATTTTTAGAAGACCAAGTGATTGGCAGATGGCTAGAAAATACAGCAAATGACTGCGAAAACAATCTTACTCAACGAATCGATAATATCAAAATTTTTAGTCAATTACTGGTATCATCACAAAGATTCACAGCCTACTTCCAAGCCGAGGAAGAATTCAATCAGCAACAAACTAAATTAAATAAAAATAAGTTTAAACTAGAGGCTAATTTTAAAAATCAAGAAAAATCTTACAACGAAACTGTAGAAAAACAGAATGGGATTGAATCTCTAGTTTCAGCTTTGGAAAACATCCTAAATACTGCACCAAATATTAACTGGGAAGCTCCAGAAATTACAGATTTTTTGCCACTTCTTAAGCCCTACACAGAAGGTAACAGTTTAGTAGAAGAGTTTTTAGCAAATGTTCGTCAAAGCATCAAATATACTGATGAGCTTGGTTTTGTGCGTCCGGCGCTTGGTGCTTTTGGTTTAGCGGTTTGGTTGCGTGAAACTGTAGCAATAGAGAAGTCAGGGTTTAAAACCGCTTTGATTCATGCTCAAGAGGCAAGTAAAGCCATCTTAGAAGTTGCAGCATCAGTGGAGGTTGTAAAACAGAATTTTGCATTGTTAAATCAAGTACAACCAGATTATCAGAAATATCTTGCCAAGCTGCAAAACCTACAGCAAACAATTCAGATATGGGAAAACCGTCAACGCGAAATTGATTATATTATCTCAGCAGTTAAGGAATGGAAATCTACAGCACCTTCTCATCTGTATCAAACTTTGAAAGATTGTCAGCAATCAGGTTTACCACTAACAGAGAATTTGGTGGACTTGCCTCTAGGTTTGTTGATGTTTGCTAATACATTAAAGTTACCAATAGTACCAAAGATTTACAAAATTAGCCTACCAGAATGGGAGCTATTGACAAAGGCGATCGCTTATGAAATAGACGGAGGTTTTACTGACAGACGGGGTAAACAACATAATTTTAGCTATTTTTTACAACAAAATTTTAGTCAGATTCCAATGGTGCTATCAAAGAGCGATCGCACCCAATGGCAAGAAACTTATCAACAGTTTAACAATTATCAGCTACTTAATCCCAAACAGCGAAAATTACTAGTTGAGAATACCCAGGTTTTCTTAATTAGAATGCAACGGATTTATGGTGCTTCATGGGAATGGAATAATATCGATTCGACTCTCAACCATATTACACAAGAATTGCTAGATACTATTCTTATAAACGCACGTCAATGCGTTTTAAAAGTAAAAACCGAAACTGAACAACAACTTCAGCATCTGCAACGACAATTAAATGAACTCCAGAAAAAAGAAGTTAGCCAAGAGCAAATATCTATTACTCAAGCTGAGGTAGAAAAAGCACAGCAAGACGCTAATTTCCAACTTGAAAAAGTGATTAATATCTTGCAAGAACTTAATCAAAAAAATATCCCTCCTCAATTACGCATTCTAACTGAAAAATATCTGGCAACACAATCTAATATTTGGGAGCAACCACAAGAATTCTCAAATCAAGTGACTTATTGGGTAACTTCCATTAGCCAGCTTGAAACTTTAATCTCATCATTAGAACCTTTTGCTGTACTGGAGATAATTAAAAATTCTCTACATGAGCATTTATCAAAACTACAAGAAGAAACGGAAACTTCTCTACAGCAGCTTCAAAAATTACAAATAAGCCTCCGCGAAATAGAGCATAAATTACAACCACAACCATCAGACAATTTAATAGAAGAAAGAAATTGGTGGTTAAAAGAATGGCAAAGAATACCGGATAAATTTAAGTCCGAAAATTCTGCGGCTGACTTGTTTAATATAGAGTTGTTACGCAGCATTAATATTAAGTTTGAATCTTGGCAACAGCAACTACAAGAAGAAGAAAATTATCTCAACAAATATCAGAATTTCGTACAAGATTGGATCGGAAAATTAAGAGAATCAACCGAAGGCGATGTCTGCGGCGGGCTACGCACACGCGACGATTTAAGGCGCATTTATTTAGATAATGCCAATGTCGTTGGTATCACCTGTGTTCAAGCTGCAAATAGAGGTTTTTCTGAGGAATTTAAATCTTTTGATGTCGTTATTATTGATGAGGTTAGTAAGTGTACTCCACCAGAGTTACTAATTCCAGCTTTGAAAGGCAAAAAATTAGTCATGGTAGGCGATCATCGGCAATTACCACCCATGCTTGATACTAGCACTTTAGAAGAAGTTGCTCAAACAATTGGCAATACACGAGAAGAACTACAATTCTTAGAAGAATCACTATTTAAAAGTCAGTTTGAATCTGCTGATGAAAGCATCAAGCAAATGCTAACTACCCAATATCGAATGCACCCATTTATTATGGGCGCAATCAATCAATTTTATGATGGTAAACTAGAATCTGGTATTTTGGAGCCGGACACCAAACGCGCACACCATTTAGCAGGCGAAATTATCCAAGAATTTCAGCATATTATTTGGGTAAAAACGCCTATAGAAAATCAGTTTTTAGAGCAACGAAATGGAACTTCTTACTTTAATACTCCAGAAATTGATGCGATTGAACGTCTGTGTCAGCAGTTTGAGAGTACTTGGGCTGATAAAGTTGCTAATGGTGAACCAAAAAAAGAAATCGCTGTAATTACGTTTTATGGCGCTCAATTAAGAAAAATTGATGAACGTCTGCAATCTGAACTTTTCCCTTCGTTAGAAATTCGGACTGGGACAGTAGACCGATTTCAAGGTATGGAAAGACCTGTTGTAATTGTGAGTATGGTTCGCAACAATAGTAAAGGAGATGTGGGATTTGCGAAGAAACCAGAACGGGTAAATGTTGCATTTTCTCGCGCCCAAGAACTCTTGATAATTGTGGGTTGTCATCATTTGTTTACCCAGCAATCAGGTAGAGTTGGAAGTATGTATTCTGAAGTTTCAAACATTGTAAGTCTTCATGGAGGTTTCGTTGATGTTTCTCGCCTCTTCAGCTAAACCGATTGATGACAATCTCAAAAGTTTGGTAGACGAAATTGAAGCCCAAAGTCCTAGTTTATCAGTTTTAGCAGCGCGGCAGTTTCGCTATAGCTTGCGTCAAACCCCTATAGAAGTAAATATTAAAGAACCCCGCCAGTTTAACGTACTCGAAGAATTTATCATCCGTGCTGCTATTGAATTTCAACCCCCACCAACAGAGGATGAATTAGCCTCTGTACTGGGTCTTGATTCTGTATTTATCAAAACTACTACTGCAACTCTTCGCTCATTACAAACTCTATCAGCAACATCACCAATTACAGTCACTTCTGAAGGTCGCTCATTTTATGAAAAAGGGTTTGTACCTCAGCCCCCGTATCCCATACAGCTTAATGCTATTACAGACCCTTTAAGCAACAAAATAACCTTTCAATCTGAATCATTAAATGAGACAGCGATAAATTTGCCTGACTTGGCAGACTTTATCACTATTGATAATACAATGGCTGATATTTCCGTCTTACCACTTGAAGAAATCCAAAAAAATATTCAGGTTTCCGGTTTAGCACTTCATGTCCCAGAAGAGGGAAAAATTATCACTTCTTATAAGGTACTAGCTTCAGCTAAAAAAATTTGGAGGAAGATATCGCTTTTTGTTATCTTCGATCCTCTTGAAGATAAATTGAGCATCCAAATCAGAAATGGAAAGCAAATTTTAGAGTCAGAATCAAATTGGTTAGAAGTGCTACACGCTGAAGGCAAAATATCCTTGCAGTCATTATGTAAATTATCAACCGAAACCATCCATTTTGAACGTGAAGCCATTCTCCAGCAGAAAAATACTGAAATAGAAGCTAGACTCGAAAATATTCGCCAGCAGGTACTAGTAACTGCTGTGAGTTCTAGTAAAACAGTAGACAATTCTCCCTTGCTGGGTGAAGCTTTACAGTTACGTGATGGACAAATTTCTCCAACTATTATAGAAGTTTTGAATTCGGCTAAAACTCAGGTTCTAATTTATTCCCCCTGGGTGAATCAGGTAGTTGTAAATGAAAATTTTATCACTCTATTCCAGAAATTAGCTAATCGCGGAGTTTGGATTTTAATTGGATATGGAATTGCGCGGCGACAAGAAGATGAAGATAAACCAGTTCCACCAGAAGTAGAGAAAAAACTTCGAGCCATAAAAACACCTGATGGTTTACCATCTGTACAGGTTTTTTGGTTGGGAGATTCTCATGTAAAAGAAGTAATAGTTGATCGAGAAATTCATCTTTGTGGCTCTCATAACTGGCTATCTTATCGCGGCGATTATCTACCACTAGGTGAGTCAGTTTATAAAGTTACAATTCCCCATCAAGTCCAGGAAGCTTATGAATTTCTCGCTAACCGCTGCCAAAATCACGCTCAAAAATTATGGCAAAATGCTCTAGAAAAGCGCGATGCTAAACTGGCTATAGAGTCTCTTTGTGTCTGGGGTGCGCTAGGGATGGAAGATATTGCACTTCAAAATATCCAGCAAAACAATTGGCTGGAACTTCTACCTGTGTGGTTGAATATAGCACTTCAAGGGTTGAAGTCCAAGAATATACAAGCTGATTCAGAAAGTTTTAAAACTGCACTTTTGTTACTGAATCAAGTTTCTCTTGAAGAGGCTTTTATTGAGTTATTACAACAGGGATGGCGTCAAGTTATGGGCGCGATCGCAAGTCACAATCCCAAAACTGCTTTAAACTTACTTAGTGATGAAGTCTGGGCACAGTTTCTCCGTCTCAATATTGCCCAAAAGAGTGATTCACCTGATAATTTTATCTCACAACATACATTATTAAAAAAAATACTTTGATTTTTGAAATAGAGGTAGGTGCGTTACGCTACGCGATAACACACCCTACTGAGAATTTTTCATAAATCAAATCGGATTGCTATATAGGAATCCGCTTTGATCAGGACTTATGCGGGAGCAGGGAATCAGCCTTTTCGAGTTGAGAGTGAGTTTTTTCAAAATCAAATATGAGTCGTATATGATGCTGATATAATCATATTTGCTGCTTCAATATAATATCAGTATGCAGGTGAGACAAATATGTATCTAAAGGTATATATTTTTCTTTTAAACTAGCACACAATGTCTAATAAGCAACCCCATAGTGCGGAGGGTTTCGGTTGAAATTAACTGGCTGAAACAACCAAAGTTATTAACATAACATGATGCTGAACTATACAGTGCATAAATTCTATTAGGATATCTTTCATACTTCAGTAGCAGTAATTTTCCGAAGGACAGCTAATAAATCTGTCATCCTGATTTAGCATAAATTATCAATTCAATGATTCTTAACCTTTGATTGACTGAAAGATAGATCCACAGATGCGTCTAATTCGATACAATTTATAGGTAGAGAGAGCCGAGGAGAACAAGATGGTCTTATTAAAAGGCTTTGAGATTGAGATGTACACTGGCACGCCTCAAGGTGAAATCGTCGGTCTCTCCGACAAAATTGTTGCCGCAATGTGTGAATTTATGCGGGAGCCAGATAGCCGCAATGTCGAATACATAACCCAACCATCCCATAATTACGATAATTTGTTGTGTGCGTTGCTGCGTCCCCGACGGGAGTTGCGAAACTACCTCCATCGCTTGGGTGATTACACTCTAATACCGGGGAGTACTTTATCTTTGGGTGGGAGCGATCGCTTTCTGCGTTCCGATCCAGCAAACCCCTATCATGACTACATTGAGAACACCTACGGCACAAAAGTAGTCACCGCCAGCGTACATATCAACATAGGCATCAGCGATCCAGAAGTATTAATGCGGGCATGTCGGGTGATCCGGCTGGAAGCACCTCTATTTCTCGCCCTCAGCGCCTCATCTCCCTTCCTAGATGGCAAAGCTACTGGCTATCACTCTACCCGTTGGGGACTCTTCCCGCAAACGCCTAGCCATGTGCCGTTATTTGCTAGCCATAGCGAGCATATCCAGTGGGTGGAAAACCAACTCCTTGCCGGAACCATGCAAAGTGTGCGGCATTTGTGGGTATCAGTGCGACCAAATGGCGATCGCCGTCCTTATGACCTAAATCGCCTAGAATTGCGAATTTGCGATTTAGTCACAGATCCCATTGCCTTGCTAGCCATTACTGCCTTATTAGAAGCGCGTTTGTTGCAAATAATTGAAAATCCCAGTATCGATCCGTTAACGCAAAGTATCTTCTCTGCCGAAGAACTCGTCACCCTGACTGCTGACAACGAAGCTGCTGCTGCTGTTGGTAGTCTTGATGCCCATTTGAGCCATTGGCAAGATGGTAGAAGCATCCTAGCCAGAGATTGGATTGCCCAAATGTACCAAGATGTTTGGGCGATCGCTAAAAAACAAGGTTTTAGCTGTTTCCTTTCCCCTTTGCACAAAATCCTCCGGGAAGGGAATGAAGCTCAACAATGGTTGCAATTACACGCAGTCGGTTTTGACAGCCAGCGCGTCATCACCCAAGCTATTCTCGCCACCCAAGAACGCGAAATCGAACTCGAAGACAAATTGTGTTCGTCTCTCTTGGGTTAGGGCATTGGGCATTGGGCATT
>CAZZZY010000134.1:0-11169 GCA_964658545.1 uncultured Acetobacteraceae bacterium
AGTGTCCCTTCTAACACATTGGGATTGACTAACGTTTGCGTTTCTCGTGGTAATAAAGATGCAATACTAAAGTCAATTAATTTAACTTCTTTGGTTTCAGGATTAATTAGAATATTGGCGGGTTTGATGTCTTTGTGAATAATGCGCTGATGATAGAGTATATCTAAGGTATTGCAGAGTGCGATCGCCATCTGCAAAAATTCTTGTAGAAACGCGATATATCGCATCTGGTTAGAGGTAAAATGATTTTTGAGAGAAATCCCGCCAAAATCTTCCATCACCAACGCATAGCCATTTTGGTATGCTTCTAGGCTATAAGTTTGGACGATTAGCGGTGAGTTGAGATTTTTAGCAATGGTGTACTGATTGCGAAACGATAAGAGTTCAGAGAAGCTGGGATAAGGATTTTTCAGCAGTTTAATCACTACGGGTAAGGAATCAGTCTCTCGATACCCTCGATAAACCAGAGTTCTGGAACCATTGTAGAGTTCCTCGCTGATGCGATATCCGGGAATACTGACAAAAGTGCTAATCATGCTGCTAAATCCTTGAGACTTCCAAGATTTAGTATTCCCAGATATTTGAGGCTGTTTAACAACAAAAGCGAAAAATCATACTGGAATTTCAATTATAAATTCTGTACCTTTACCCAGAACCGAATTAAAACTCAATTTGCCACCGTGGGTTTCTTCAACTATTTGCCGAGCGATCGCCAAGCCTAATCCCGTCCCTTTACCGACAGCTTTCGTAGTAAATAAATGGTCAAATATCTTTTGTTTAACTTGTTCATCTATTCCCTTGCCATTATCAGCAATGATAATTTTCACATAGTTATTTTCTAGGGAGGTCGTAATTGTAATTCGATTGCAATTTAGCTGAATATCCTCAAATTTGCGACCATTGTTCGATTCTTCTAAAGCATCAACAGCATTAGCTAAAATATTCATAAATACCTGATTTAATTGACCAGGAAAACATTCAATTTGGGGGAGATTCCCATATTTGTTGACAACTTCAATCGCTGGACGTTGTTCGTTCGCCTTCAAACGATGTTTCAAAATTAAAATGGTGCTATCAATGCCTTGGTGAATCTGAAACGGTACTTTGTAATCTCGATCAGCACGAGAAAAAGTGCGGAGACCGGTGCTAATATTTTTGAGTCTGTCGCACGCTATAGACATAGAATCAATCATTTTTGGCAGGTCTTCTAAGCTATAATCTAAGTCAATTTCGACTGCATGATCGAGAATTTTATGACTGGGATTAGGCAGGCTTTCTTGATAAAGTTTTAAGTGTTCAACAATATCGGCAATAGTGGGTTTAGTTTGTTTGAGACTAGCTGCAATGAAACCAAGGGGATTATTCATTTCGTGAGCTATCCCTGCCACTAAATTACCCAACGCAGACATTTTCTCGCTTTGAACGATTTGCAATTGTGCTTGTTGTAAGTCTCGTAAAGCGATTTCTAGCTCCAGTGATTTTTGTTGACGTTCGGCTTCAATGCGTTTGCGTTCGGTGATATCTAACACCAATCCATCCCAAACCATAGTTCCATCAGCATCTTGCTCGATTCGACCTTCCATCTGAACCCACTTGACGATACCGGATGGTGTGACAATTCGCCCTGACCACTCAAAAGGAGTCAGTGTTTGCATCGAGTAGGCAACCGACTGTTGATGACTTGCGGCATCATCTCGATGTATCGCTTCTAGAAGAAGCTGCACGTTAGCGATCGCTTCCTCGGCTGTAATTTCGTATATTTCATAACAGTCTGCACTAATGTACGGTAGAGATATTGCACCAGCAGCAGATATCCGGTATTGATAAACAACGCCAGGAACATTATCTACAAGTTTCTGAAACCGAGAGTTACTCACGCTCAATTCGGTGAATGACTGCTCTAGTTGTTGAGCATAAGCTAAAGAGTTCTGATACAATCTGGCATTTTCCAAAGAAATTGCCGCTTGAGCGCAAAGTAAGTTGAGCAGTTCGACGCGATCGCTGGTAAATGCTCCAGTTGTTAAATTGTTTTCTAAGTACAACACACCCAGCAACTTCCCCTGATGCAAAATCGGACTACACAAGACACTCTTGGTCTGCTGGTGCTGAATATAGGGGTCATTGATTAATTTCGGATGCACCGTGGCATTAATAATTACCGCAGGTTGGAAGCTGCGTTTGACGGTATTGATCAAACTGATCGGTACATCCTGGTTATCTTCAAGGGGCTGTGGCTGAAACCGCGTCGGGGCAGAATCGGCATAAGCGACGGCTTGCACCATCAAGTGTTCCTTATGGCACAGGATGAACACACATTTCTCCGCTCCGGCATTTTCAATGACGATTGAAAGCAACGACGAAAGCAGTTTTTCCAGTTCGATTTCGCCTGAGAGAGTTTGAGAAGCTTTGAGAATGGCTGCTAAATCTAAAGCAACAGAGGCGCTGCTGCTGGAATTGGTGGATGTGACACTCCCCAAGGCGAAGATGGTTTCGTTAGTGGAAACGGGAGAACGACTTGGCTGAAGGATAGGCGCAAGCAGTTGCGGATAGCGTTTTTCTAAGTCGGCGACTTTGGCTTTAGCACCCCAGCGAGCATAACAGTAGTAGGCTTCGGTCATGTATTCCCCAGCGATGCGCTGTTTACCCCAATCGAGGTAAAATTTAGCAGCGAGTTCGTTGGCTAATGCCTCTTCTTGAATATATTCGTTGGCTCTGGCAAGAGCAATAGCTTGGTCATAAAGTTCTATGGCTTCTGTTTTTTGTCCCAAGACTTTGTATTTTTCAGCTTCTACCAAATCAACCTTATGCTGGTGATTCATCGGGGCATGGTGCGCCCAGTGCTGTAACTGCATTTGGTTTTGTGTCACCCGCTCTAATGCAACTGATACCTCGCCTGACGGTTGACTCAATTGTGCTAGAGCAATCAGCGAATCATAGAAATAAAATACAGGTTCGCCGACGCTTCCCGCAGCACCTACTAAATAGCCTCTGCCCTCAAGTGCATGGTTGTTAGCTTGCTCAATTTCCCCAAACAAGAAGCAAAGGGTCAGCTTATACAAATAGAAGTTATACAACCCCATTATGTCATTCGTAGACAGTAGCAGGGGCAAAAATTCCTTCTCTTGGAGAGCTAACCCAGACAAGACGGTGGGATGCTCCGTAAAACCCAGTAAATTTAATATAGATTGCCAATAGATCCGGCAGTAATTAGCTGCTATCGATTGTTTAAGTTGCACCAAAGCATTGCAGTAGCTGCGCGTATTCTGCTCTAAGGTCGCAAGGGGTTGACCGCACCAAAAAGAATTGTAAACAAACATCTGAGCGTTATATCCGGCATATTCCAAGTTTCCGATTTCTAGTCCAGTTGAGTAACCATCGCTCAAGACTGGTAGGGTATCTTTGATGTGAGATTTCCGGTGGATGATAAACATTCCCAGCAACTGTAATACTTCGGTTTCAGTAGTTTTGGTATCCAATTTGGAGACGAGATTGAGTGCCAACTGACCAAATTTTGTCGCTGTATTTACATCTTGCAACAGATTACACAGAATAATCCCATAGGCAGCATAGCTATAAGCTGAAATAGGTATGTTTCCGTACTGAAGGGAGAGTTTGACTGACAACGAAATCAGTAATGGAAACAATAGAGAGCCAGAGATGTAAGTTGCCGATATAATGCTGTTTGCAATCTGGATAATTGCCAGTTTTTTCGCATCTGTCATCACGTTTAGATGAATAAAATCTGCAATTTCTCTATCTCCAATTATTTCGCTAATCTCTTGGATTGACTGTTGTATATCTGTTTGTGTGGGTATTTCTGGAAGAATGACTCCAAGTTGTTGTAGAAATTGTCGGGCGACAGCTATGGCTTCGGCAAATTTAGTCTGGGAGATATGAGATTGAATTCTAATTTCGTAAACATTTACCTTTTCTGGTAATGAATATGCCTGTTCAATGACAACATCAATAAACTGTTCCATCACCTCAAAGTCACCGCATAGCATTGCTATTTCCGCAGCTAATTCATACAAGGTAATGGTCATTTCATATTGCTGTTGCCAAGCTTTTTCTCCTAAAAGTAACAATCCCACTGCTGCATATTCACGAGCGGCTTGATAGGCGGTAGCACTTTTGGCTTTGCGACAAGCAGTGAGGTTGAGTTGGGCTAATTCTTGTCGTGCTGTTGGTTGAGTAATCAAAGAAATTCCGTGATTTAATTGATTGACTATTTCAAAAATGCGGTCAACTCTGGCTTCTGAAGAAATCTCTTGGAGCAGCAGTTGTCCGATTTGGTAATGAGTTGTCTGTTTTTGGTCGTCGGGAATCAGGGAATAAGCTGCTTGTTGGACGCGATCGTGTAAAAATTTGTATGTAACAGTCTCTTGATTTTCTGAAGTATCTGCTAGAATTTCTTGCCCAACATAAAACTCATAAACATCCCCAATCGGTAAAATTAACCCCTCTTGTAATGCTTTCCATAAATCAGCAGCCGTCTCAATTTGAGATTGTGACGAAACAATTGCCAAAGTCCCTAAATCAAACTGATTGCCAATACAAGCTGCTAGCTGCAATATATTTTGAGTTGATGGTGGTAGTTTGCCTAATTGCAATGCCATAAAGGCAACAACGTCATCTGTAACCGATTGAATTGTCACTTGGGGAATGTCATATTGCCAACAGCCTGACTCAAAATCAAATAGAATTAACCCATCTTGATGCAATGCTTTGAGAAACTGTGTAGCGAAAAACGGATTACCTTGAGTTTTTTGATAGACCAATTGAGAAAGAGACCATGCCAAGCTTTCTGTACATTTCAGTGTATCAGCAACTAACTGATTCACTTTGGTTTGACTCAATGGTGCTAAAGTAATCGTATTCATTATCGCTGGTGTTTTTTGCATTTCACTCAAAGTCAATATGAACGGATGTCCTGAGTTGACTTCGTTATCACGGTATGCACCAATTAATAAAAGATGACTGGTATCAGCCATTAATAACTGTATTAACTTCAGCGATGCTGAATCTGCCCATTGCAAATCATCTAAAAACATCACTAAGGGATGTTCAAAACTTGTAAATACTTGGGTAAATTTTTGGAACAATAAATTAAATCTGTTTTGGGCCGCAGTTCCTGATAATTCTGATACTGGTGGTTGTTGACCAATAATTTTTTCTAATTCGGGAATAAGTTCAATAAGTACTTGCCCCTTTTCACCTACAGCCTCTAATATTTGGTTTTTCCATTGCTGAATCTGTATATCACTTTCGGTTAATAATTGCATCATTAAATCTCGAAATGCTTGCATAAATGCAGAAAATGGAATATAGCGATTAAATTGGTCAAATTTCCCTTTGATAAAATAACCGCGTTGTCGCACAATGGGTTTATGAACTTCGTTGACAACTGCTGTTTTCCCAATCCCCGAAAACCCAGCTACCAGCATCATTTCTGTTGCACCAAGGCTAACTCGCTCAAATGCTTGCAGTAGGGTTGATACTTCAGTTTCTCGTCCATAGAGTTTATCAGGGATGATGAAGCGATCGCACACATCCTTTCGCGCAATCTCAAAGCCAACAATATTACCAGTTTCTTGTAGCTGATGTAAACAATTTTCTAAATCAAATTTTAGCCCTAAAGCACTCTGATATCTGTCTTCAGCGTTTTTCGCCATCAATTTGCTGACAATATCACAAAGCACTTTAGGAATCTCTTTTCCCCCATTCCTTAAATTGGGTGCTGGTTTAGCGATATGACAATGTACCAATTCCATTGCATCATTTGATTTAAAAGGCAATTCACCCGTTAATAATTCATAAAAAGTCACACCTAGAGAATAGAAATCAGTGCGATAGTCAATCCCCCGATTCATTCTTCCTGTTTGCTCTGGCGAAATATAAGCTAGTGTTCCTTCTAATATATTGGGATTGATAAGAGTTTGCGTTTCCTGTGGTAGTAAGGATGCAATACTAAAGTCAATTAGTTTAACTTTTTTTGTTTCGGGATTAATTAAAATATTGCTGGGTTTGATATCTTTATGAATAATCCGCGCTCGATAGAGGATATCTAAGGTGTTGCAGAGTGCGATCGCTATGAGCAAAAATTCCTGTAGAGATAGTAAGCTTCTCCCCCCTCTCCATTCTTTCAGAGAAATCCCTCCAAAGTCTTCCATCACCAACGCATAGCCATTTTGATAGGGTTCCAAGCTATAGGTTTGGATGATTAGGGGTGAGTTCAGATTTTTGGCTATGGTGTACTGATTGCGAAACGACAAGAGTTCACCCAAACCTGGATATGGATTTTTCAGCAGTTTAATCACCACTGGTAACGAGTCGGTTTCTCGATACCCCCGATAAACTACGGTTCTTGAACCATTGTACAGTTCTTCGCTGACTTGATATCCGGGAATACTCACTCTTGTGTTAACCATACTGCTAAATCTTGAAGACTTCCAGATATAGTGTTCCCCAATCTGATTCTGACAATTCAGGTTATGTGGAAAAGCTAACGATTAACCTAACCCGCCCATATTCATAACTGAGAATGAATCCTTCTTCAAATGGGTATTTCAATAAAAAACTCTGTTCCCTCACCTAAAACTGAGTTAAAACTTAATTTTCCGCCGTGGGTTTCCTCAACAATTTGCCGAGCGATCGCTAGTCCTAATCCCGTCCCTTTACCAACTGCTTTCGTAGTAAATAAATGGTCAAAAATCTTTTGTTTTACCGCTTCAGTCATCCCGTGGGCATTATCTTTAATATTAATAATTACTTTTTGTTTGTCGTCGCTAATTTGTGTAATAATTGTGATGCAATTGGGATTTGCTTTAATCTCTTCAAAACCACGGACAATATTGGACTCTTCTAAAGCATCAATAGCATTTGCCAGAATATTGACAAAAACCTGATTTAACTGTCCAGCAAAGCATTCTACAAGTGGTAGCTGACCATACTCTTTGATAACTTGAATTTCTGGGCGGGTTTCTGAAGCTTTGAGGCGATGTTTGAGAATCAGAATAGTGCTGTCGATGCCATCATGAATATTACAAGCAACAGGGCGATCGCTATCAGCACGCGAAAAAGTTCGTAAGGAAGTACTAATATCTCGAATTCGCTTCACACCTTCTCGCATTGAACCGACTAACTTCGGTAAGTCTTCACGGATATAATCGAGGTCAATTGCTTCGATTTCATCTTGAATATCAGCATCAGGATTGGGATATTTCTGCTGATATAAATCCAATAACCCAAATATATCTTTAATGTAATCTAAAGCAGGTTGAATATTGCCACCCAAAAAGCCGACAGGATTGTTAATTTCGTGAGCTACACCTGCAACAAGGTTTCCTAGTGCAGACATTTTTTCACTCTGCACCAGTTGCATTTGGGCGCGTTGAAGTTCTACGAGTGTTTGTTCGAGATTTTGTTTTTGTTGTTTGAGTTCTTCTTCTGCTTGCTGACGTTCTGTAATATCTTCTGTCACTAATAAAATGCCGAATAGATTTCCATTGATATCGCGTAGAGGCATCTTATTAGTGTCTAACCAAATTTGCCGACCATCTGCTAGCCGCGATTCTTCAACGATGTGAAGTTCTGCTTGACCAGATTCTATCACACGTGTATCCCAACTACGATACCAATCTGCTTGTTGCGGGGTTGTGGGTAAATCATAATCCGTTTTACCCACAATCTCATCGGGCGAATTTAAACCTATTGCCTTGGCAAAAACTTGATTACAACCCATGTATACTAAATTGAGATTTTTCCAGGCCACCCACTGCGGAATAGTATCAAACACTAAGCGTAATAATTGTTGAGTTTGCTTGAGGGTTTCAACTGATGTAAATAGTTCTTGGGTTCTTTGGGTGACTCGTTGCTCTAGTTGCTCAGTCAGGTGTTGTAGTTCGGTGTTTTTCGCTTCTAGTGTGCGGCTCAATTGGTTAAGCTTTAAGTGCGATCGCACCCTTGCTAAAACTTCACTTTGTTGAAATGGTTTGGTAATGTAGTCAACGGCTCCCAGTTCAAAGCCTGTAACTTTATTCACCGATTCCGAGAGGGCGGTGATGAAGATAATCGGAATATTTTGGGTTCTGGGATTGGCTTTGATGTGCTGACAGGTTTCAAAACCATCCATCTCCGGCATCATCACATCAAGTAAAATCAAAGACACTGGAGTATGTTCTAGTTGTTGTATAGCTCTTTCACCACTCGTAGCGATCGCCACTTCAAAACCAGCATGGGCTAAGGTGTCTGAAAGCACCTTCAAGTTATTGGGCACATCATCCACGATCAGAACAATGCCATTATCAAGCAAGTTTGTAACGTGATTGTCAAATGTAATCGAATTTCCAGAGGGTTTGATCATAACGAAGATGGTAATAAAATGACAAAGGGGTTATCACCGCGAATTTGAGATTTTAAATTTGGGATTTTGAATTGCAAAGATTCAAAACTTAAAAATGTCTGATAGCAAGCAAATTTAAACGCGAAAACCAATCTCAAGTCGTTCTACTAAGACGTGCGCGATCGCTTAGTCGAGCCGCACTCACGCCAAAGTCCAAAATCAAAAATTGTTGATTGGAGAAAGAACATTTATACATAGGGTCAATCTAAAATATAAAATTGAGTCACACAGTGGATTAACTTTTAGCACTAGTACAGCCCGGCGGAAATAAACCACCCATTTGAAATGTCTAAAACTCTTACGAATTACGAATTATGCCCTGCGGTATTAGGGAGATACTTTTCAATAAATGTTCGGATCTTTTCAATCTGAAAATTATCTGCATATTCCCGAATTTCTTTGACAAATGGCTGGTACTGCTCATCAGCTTTTTCCAAGGTTTTTAGCTGTTGCTCGATCGCCATCAAGCGTCCTTGCAATGCTAATGTGTGTAATTGTGATAGAACTTCATTGCTAGGGGGAATGATCTCATCTGAAGTTGATGGGGACGCTTCTGTTGAATTGAAGGGCACTGATTCTACAGCTTGGAAATTGCCTTCATAAATCCATTTCAGATGCAAGTATTTTTCCACCAACTTCAGCAAGGCTGAGGCTTCTACAGGTTTGGGTAAAAAAGCATCGGCTCCGGCTGTGAGACTTTCATTTTGGTTACTCTCAAACACACTAGCTGAAGAAGCGATCGCCGGAATATCCTTTAATTCAGGAATCTGTCGCAACTGTCGCAGCATCTCATAGCCATCCATTTCTGGCATCATCAGGTCTGTAATAATTAGATCAGGAAGAATCTCCTGTGCCTTTGCCAATCCTTCTCGACCATTACTAACGGCAATCACAGCAAAACCCAAAGGTTCCAGGAAATTGACCAACACTGACCGATTCTCCCAACGGTCATCTACTACCAAAAGCTGGCGCTGGTTGCCTTCAAATCCTACAATCTTGCCTTGCTTAGTTGTTCGCAGACTTGTTGCCCAATCTTTGGCTTCGGAAAGTTCGATCTCAAACCAGAAGGTGCTACCTTGTCCTAGCTGGCTGTCCACATTTAGAGTGCTACCCATCATAGTCACAATTTGCTGACTGATTGCTAGTCCTAGTCCAGTCCCTTCTCCTTGTTTCTTCATGTCCCCTACTTGCTCAAAGGGTTGGAAGATTTTTTTAAGTCCTGTTGGTGATATCCCGACCCCTGTATCTTCGACTTCAAAGCGAATTTGATAGGTTGCAGTTTCTAGTTTGTGAGTTTTAACGCGAAACGTCACCCCGCCTTGGTCAGTAAACTTAATGGCGTTACCCAACAAATTAATCAATACCTGGCGTAGGCGTTTTTCATCTACTGTAATGCCCATAGGTAAATCAGCATCAGGTTGATAGGTAAAGGGAATTCCTTTTTGGTTAGCACGAACACGCATCATCTCAGCAATGCCTTCGAGCAACGCCGGAAAATATGCATCTTCAGGATACAATTCCAATTTACGGGCTTCGATTTTGGCGAGGTCAAGCACATCATTAATCAGATTGAGCAAATGATTGCCGCACTGATAGATGATATCGATACCTTTTTTCCCTCGTTCTGTTAAGGGTTCACCATTTTGGAGAATTTGGGCATAGCCCAGGATGCCATTAAGCGGTGTTCGCAGTTCATGGCTCATGTTTGCCAGAAACTCACTCTTGGCTTGGTTTGCAGTATCAGCTTTCTCTTTTGCCTCTGCTAGTTCTAGCGTTCGTTCTTCTACCTTTTGTTCTAAGGTGGTAAAAGAGGTTTGCAACTGGCTGGCCATAGTATTAAAGGATGTGGCAAGTTCTCCCAGTTCATCACTGCGTAGGCGTAGCCCGTCGTAGACATTGCTCGATAAAGTTGCATTCCAGTTTCCCATTGCCAACTCCTTGGCAGCCTTATTAAGTTGTAAGACAGGTTGCACGACAAGCGATCGCGACAGCCAACGAACTACAAACAGGGTCAGTAATAACACGGTTAAAAAAGTCATCAGACCCAATCCAGCAACCCAAATTTCCCGGCGCACCACAGAACTTGCATCTAGTTCAATTACCAAGAATCCATTTACCCGGCCCTGAAGATTGGTAATTGGCGCATAGCCATAAAGAACGGTTTCGCCATTTGTAGTCTGGTGAAATTCCTGCCCAACAAACGGTGCATTCCTGGCCACGGCTGCATTCAAATCATTTAATGACTCTTTATAATCCATTCCAATCAATATCGTTTTGTCTCGATCGCTAGGGTCGTAGTTTAAGACATAGATAAAAGTTTTATTTGGTTGCTGTCTTACCGTATAGATACGGAGAATATCTTTGCTAGTTCCTTGAATAGCTACAAGCTTATCTTGATTAATTTTGTAAAAGGCTGAGGTGCGATCGCTACGCTGAAGAACCAATCCGTGATAATCGCTGTCGATTTGGGGGACTGCCAGACTGACAATCGCCAAAAGACGATTATGAATTCCCTGCCGTTGAGAAGAGCGCAACTGCCAGTACATTCCCGAAGCCAGCGCCCCAGCCATCACCGCAATTAGCACTGAATACGAAACAATAATTTTTGTGCTGAGGTTCCAATTTCGCACTGGTATAGCTCCTTTTAAGCCCCAAACTACTGAGATAGGTAGTGCATTGTTAGTTACTCTCAATGTTATTTTGTCCAATTATTTTTAGGATGCCCACTTAATTTATCAAATGAACAGTTTAATTGGGGATTGGGAATT
>CAZZZY010000135.1:0-11137 GCA_964658545.1 uncultured Acetobacteraceae bacterium
CTAAGTTTAGTGTAGTAGCGAATTATATTCGCCCAAAACTTTTCAAACATCCTCTTGGAATCATCTGTACCTCACGCCTGTAGCAATCTGCTGTATAAGTTGTTGCTTTTGAGAAAGATGACAATAATTTGTCACCAATACATACGGAAGCGGATTACTAGGCTTGATGACAATAATTTGTGACAGATGATAATTAGTCACTGGACAACTGTTATGCCAAACTTTACTATTTGAGCAATACTTTTATCAAAGCCGATGATGGGATTTGAACCCACGGCCTGCTGATTACGAATCAGCTGCTCTACCACTGAGCCACATCGGCGTACACAATCTAGAAGTATAACATAGTTTAATCATGGTGGATAAAAATCCCAAAAACCGCCTTAATCCTGAACAATATGCGAGCCTCAAAGCAGAAATAGCCGCTCCTTATCGGGGCTTACGACAATTTATCTACATCGCTTTCGGTGCTTCCGGCTCCATTGGTGCATTCGTGTTTTTTTTCCAAGTCCTTGCCGGACGCAATATTGAGAGTGCAATGCCAAGTTTAGCTCTCCAAGTAGGAATAGTTGCCTTAATGGTCTTCCTGTGGCGGTGGGAACGGCGTCGGCAACAACGCCCCCAATCGGGTAAAAATCCTAATTCCTGAAGGGAGTCCACCAGTTTAAATTCAAACTGGGCATCGATAACCCTGTGTTAACATTATCGCCACAACGCCCAGACTACGGCAATTTAAAAAACGTTAATCCAATTTTTGAGAGTGTGGAAATAGTTCATCAATTGCCTGCTCAACTAACCTAAATACAGGTTTAGGATACAGCGATGGATTTTGGGTGACATTTTCAATGAACTGATAGCTAATGGTTTTAACGTCAGCACCTTTCTCTAAGAGAAACTGAGTGGAAGTGGAAAGTGAATACCAGCTTCGACTCAAAGCAAGTGTTAGAGGTGTCAGTCCATCATGACTTAAGTAGTTAACATCTGCTCCTCGCTCAATTGCTTGTTGCACATCAGCAAATCTATTAAGTATGAGAGCATAAATCAAAACTTCATTGGGATGGAATTTTTCAAAGCCTTTCTTACTCGCATTTCTTGCTTCTCGCCGCTGGTATATACTCTTAGCGAATCCTTCTACCTGTTCTTTTGACTTCCAAGACCGCATATAAAACGATCCTTTGAGCTTTGGTAAATAGACATATCGTGCGCGCCAATTCGTTAATCGCTTCTCATGGATAACCATTTGGACTAATTTGGATGAGCCACGATGACGACCTGCAACAACTATTTTCTCGTAACCATCACCCCAAGTTGGAGCAGAACAGTAAACCTTTGTATTTGGACTGAAATGCTTTGTCCCATACTGGATTTCATGGTTTTCACCAAACGGTTGCTCCGAAATAACATTTGCAACTAGACACCATTCAAGACATTTTTCAAATTGCTCAGTCATGGTTCACTTTCAGATAGCCATTAAGCATAATTTTATCGCAAGTTACTGATTTCACAATTTGAGCAATGAGAGAGAAAAAAAATAAAAAGATTATTAGGAAATCCCAAAAATCACAAATTACTGATAAAATATAGACTGTTGAAACGGGGTCAGCCAATATAAAGACCCTGACCATAAACTCAATCACATTCAAATGGGGTCAGCTATATTTAAAGACCCCATATTTTGTGTTTGAAAAACCCTAAAATTAAAAAAATCACATTAATTTGAAGCGCCAGAATGGTAATTTATTAGTCTGGCGCTTCCAATCTGCTAATTAGGCATTTACTGGACTGTTACCAAATAAGATGAAGGAATTGGTTGGGCACGTCCGGCATTGACAAGTGCCTGGTAAACAAAGGCAGCAACTTCGGCTCTAGTCGCTTCACGATTAGGATTGAGTTGGTTTGCTGTGGGATAGTTGATCACTAATTGCCGTGCAGTTGCAGCCGCAACAGGAGCGATCGCATAATTAGGAATCTGGGCCGCATCGGTGTAAAAGGAAAGGATATTCTGATTATTTGCAGTTAAGCCCAAACCATTAGCTAAAGCTACTAAAGCCTGCACTCTTTGAATTTGCTGCTGTGGTTTAAAACTGCCATCGGGATAACCAGTAACAAATTGACTCTGGTAAGCAGATTGAATTGCAGCGTAAGCCCAGAAATTGCTTGCTACATCCCTAAACTGAGTGCCTGCGCGTTTGGCTGGTGGTGTTAGGGCTTTAGTGACAATAGTGGCGAATTGAGCGCGGGTTACAGGTTCATTGGGTTTAAAGCTGCCATCAGGAAAGCCAGCAATAATATTTTGAGAGGCTAAAGCTTCGATGTAGGCTTTTGCCCAGAAATTTGCTGGCACATCTTTAAAGGCGACAGGTCCTCCAGGATTTACGTTAACAGATGCGGCAACAAAATCTACTGAGCCAAAAATCTTTTTCTGATTAATATCGTTGCCAACAGCGACAATTGTACCGGTTTTGGTAGCATTGTTCACATCATAACGAGTGTTATTGCGAATCAGATTACCACCAGGATCTTGGTTAGTGCCGAGGTCGGGTAGAGCTTTGACAGTCGCTACTACTCCATCCCGCTTATTCTTCTGAATGACATTCTTACGTAATACAGGCTTCGCTGACTCTGAGATAAAAAGACCATCTTGGTTTTGGAGGATTTGGTTGTCCACAATTAGGGGTGTGGAAGTGCCGCCGATCGCCAGACCAAAACCAGTATCCTGAAATAAGTTATTTCGGACTTCTCCTTGAGCCGCTTTAGCAATTGAAATCCCATTCCCTTGGTTTTGCACAAAGATGTTACTTTCAATTTTAGGATTGCCTGTACCCGTGACAAAAACACCCTCTCTGACATTATTAGTAAAAGTACTGTTTTTGATCGTGGGATTAGTTGACTCCACCCACACACCCGTACCTCGGCTATTTGGGTTGGTGACGGTGACACCGTTGATCGTGGTATCTTGGTCAGCCAGGATGGTAATGTTCTGTCTAGCAAAGGTGCGACTAGTGTAGAAACCTCCACCTGTGATTAATATCCCCTGACCTTTACTAGCTTCATCACCCCGCAGTGTCACTCCTGGTTTCAGCAACAACGGGAAGGTTTCGCCACTTTGTTGGTTATAGGTTCCAGGTGCTAATTGAATAACTGCACCTGGTTGGGCTTGATTGAGAGCGAAACTGATGCTTTTGTAGGGTGCAGATGATGTTGTACCAGCACCAGCACTATCTGTACCAGTTGCGGGATTAACGTAAATCACTGCGGCGGTTGTCGGAACTTGCGCTGTGAGAGTTGGGGCGATACCTTCTGGGTGAGTCACACCAGCATTAACCTCACCCGATACTAGTATTGACCCACTAGAGACAATAAGCATTGCCGTTAGTCCGGCTCCCACGCGTAAAGTATATCTGAGATGACTGCGAGAAAGAAGGCGAAAATTTTTCGCTAGAGAAATGTGAAAACCCCGATATTTCATTTTTTGCGTCTGTGATGTGCTGAATTAATGTATGTCGAGCAAGGTTGAAGGTTACAGCCTTGTCGCTGCTCTAAAACCCATGCAAAACTATACTGGATGATTAGCACTGATTCCGCTAAATTCCTTAGATAGATCACAGAACTTATACATTTGTTATATTGTGTTATTTAGCTTAAATAGTAGCTTTAGTAAGTAGCCAAACCAAATTAGTTACACAATGTAATTGCGTACTCCGTTGGAGAACCCGCAGGGTATGGAGCGAACACGAACAGCGTCTTGTAGAGAAACGCATTGAAGCAATCCCAAGGGCTGGGATTGCTTCGCTTTACTCGCAATGACTATAAATATTATTGTCCGACTACTTACTTTCTTTCTGCAAGTCAAAAGGGGTAGGTGTCGATGATTGAAATTCTTAAGAATAATCCCACAAATGAAGTGGAAGTTGATGGCGATCGCTTGGAGAGTTCATACCGTCAACTCCGCCGCCTGCAAACAAGCCTACAAAATTTACTCAATTTTTAGTAAGCTAAAGTTTCTAAAGTTTCTCTTAAATACCGTTGTACCTGCTGTTCCAATGGAATTCCCTGTAATTGAGTATCGCGTTCTAGTTGCCAGCGTTGAAAACCGGAACTGTTGGAAATAGCACATTTGAGGCTATACCAAATTTCAGTATCAGCAGAAAATTGGCGATCGCTAGAAGCTGGAATTTGAGCCATAGTTCCTCATTCCTTTGTTTTTACTTCAAGGGTAATTGGGCATGGGGCATGGGGCATTGGTTATTGATTTATTCTCCCCTGCCTCCCCTGCTCCCTGCTGCTTATTTTTAGCCCCCTAGAGTGGAATAATATTACTTTGAGGGCTACTACGAATCTGTATTCATCCTAAATAAGGATTGCAACAATCGGGGCACGATTTGATTAACCCGCACCCCTAAAATTGTGAAATCTTGCTTAATCTTTTCTAAAGATAATGGCTCTATGCCAGCGAATTCTGTGTCATTAGTCACTAAAACTCGCATTACACTCACAGGTATTTGTAAAAATAGATTACTGCCCAAAAAAGCTAACCCGGCAAGCACTAGTGCAAGGCTGCGCCATTGGGGGAGAAATTTAGCTGAATTTGCTACTAATGGGGCAATTTGGTAAAGATGCCACAGCACCCAAACCGATAATACTGCTGCTACTAATGCCAGGATACGATTTAACTTTGTATTGATTAAACAGAGGATTTTTCGCTGCCGTTCAGTCAGATTTTCTGGTTTTAGGGCTATTCCTAAAAGAGCAAATATATAAAAAGGGCGACGTAACTGCATCCATAGCAGGGGGAGAATACCAATGGCGGCAACTAAAAATAGCTCCATCCAGACTGGCAAAAACGGTTCGCCTACAGACAAAAACAATAGGCAGAGGACTAAAAAAACAGGCAACGTCGCTAATCCAGCGACGTGAATCCACAAAATAGGTTCAGAGCGAAATGAATGCATAATAAAAAGTTATGAGTTAAGAGTTAGGAGTTAGGAATTAGCAGTCTTTAACTCCTAATTTCTAATTTATCACTCCTAACTTCTACCCATTTTACCCTCAACACTATCTCGTTAAGGTGAGAGTGCGGCGTTTCGTAACCATCTGATAGGCTTCGATGATGTCACCTTCAACCCAATCATTGAATTTATCCATGCCGACACCGCATTCGTAACCGGCGTTGACCTCACGAGCATCTTCTTTCATCCGTTTTAGGGAATCAAGGACACCTTCATAGATCACCTTACCGCCGCGACGCACTCTGACTTTGCAGTTGCGGACTAACTTGCCAGATTGAACGTAGCAACCGGCAACAGCACCGCGACCGACTGGGAAGACGGCACGGACTTCGGTTTGACCCAAGGGTTCTTCCACCAACTCTGGTTCCAAAAGACCTTCCAAAGCATCTTGGATATCTTCTAGGAGTTTGTAGATGACGTTGTATTCCCGGACATCTACACCCGCTTCATCGGCAGCTTGTCTAGCACCACTGGCGAAGGTGGTGTTGAAGCCAATAATTACAGCGTTACTGGCAGCTGCTAAGTCGATATCTGTCTCGGTTATTTCCCCAGCAGTAGCCAAGAGCATCCGAATTTGGACTTCGTTTTGAGGGATTTGCTTGAGCGCTCCCACAATGGCTTCTACCGAACCTTGTACGTCTCCTTTCAAGATCAAGTTGAGTTCTTTCAACTCGCCTTCTTGTGCTTGAGCCGACAGGGTTGTAAGGGTAACACGACCTTGCAATAGGCGGGATAGGCGTTGTCTATCGGCGCGATCGCTAGCGAGGGATCTGGCTTCTTTTTCGTTCTGGAAGACCTCGAACTCGTCGCCTGCTGCTGGCACATCACTTAAACCCAATACCTCAACAGCAAAGGAAGGAGAAGCAATATCTACTCTCTTACTTCTGTCATCCACCATCGCCCGGACTTTACCGAAGGCCGAGCCAGCTACTAAGATATCTCCCACATGCAGGGTGCCATTCTGAATTAGCAGGGTCGCAACTGCTCCCTTGGCTTTATCCAGATGTGCTTCAATGACGGTTCCTTTGGCGGCCCGATCTGGGTTAGCAGATAGTTCTCCAACCTCTGCTACTAGCAGAATCATCTCTAAGAGCGTATCCAGATTTTCACCTCTGATGGCGCTCACGGGAACCATAATTGTCTCACCACCCCAATCTTCTGCGGTCAGACCATACTGAGTGAGTTCTTGTTTCACCCGCTCTGGCTGTGCCCCTTCTTTGTCAATTTTGTTGATTGCAACAACAATTGGCACTCCCGCAGCTTGGGCGTGACTAATGGCTTCGATGGTTTGCGGACGGACACCATCATCAGCGGCCACTACCAACACGGCAATGTCTGTTACCCGCGCTCCTCTAGCCCGCATTGCTGTAAAGGCTTCGTGACCGGGGGTATCCAGGAAAACTATCTGCTGCGGTTTGCCCTCATGTTCTATATCCACATGGTACGCACCGATGTGTTGCGTGATACCACCAGCTTCGCCAGCAGCCACTTTTGTTTTGCGAATTGAGTCGAGCAGGGTTGTCTTACCGTGGTCTACGTGACCCATAATTGTCACGACTGGCGGACGGCGGTGGAGATATTCTCGGTCTTCTGCGCCGACCATTTCTGTAATTTTCCGGGCTTCTGCTTCGCGCTCGGCGGTTTCAACTTCTATTTCTAGTTCTTTTCCTACCAGGGTAATTGTGGGAATATCCAGATTTTGGGTGATACTTACCGCCATGCCTTTGAGGAACAGGATTTTCACAATTTCTGTATCGGCAACAGCTAAAACGTCAGCTAGTTCTTGCACAGTCAATGGTCCTGTGATCACCACTTTTGCTGGACGGTCACGCTTTGTATCGGCTTCTTGTTGGCGACGGTTGTTGTGATGGTCACGGCTGGAACCAGATTTAGAACCTGGTTTTCTACTTCCTCTAGTAGTTGGGGCACTAGCAAGGGTTGCACCTGGCATCTGTACAGGTCGAGTCGCTTTGGGTTTGGGAGGACGGGCGATGGAAAGGCTAACTTGGACGGTGGCTGGTGAGTCGATATCGTCATCATCCAGCAAATCTTCTTCAAATTCATCATCCAGTATCGGCTTGATCCGCTTGCCTTTAACGCCAGCTTTCGCCTTCTCTTTAACTTCGTCAATTATTTCCTCTTCTACCCACTTTTTGCCGCCTTTGGTCGGGCGAGGCGGACTTGGGCGTTTCAAATCGAGGATATCGGGTGTGACTGGCTCATCACCCAATCCTTGAGATTTGCCCGCTAATCCTGACATTTGTCTGGGCGGAGTAGCGATCGGCATTGCGGCTGCTATACCTTCACCAGAACGGGCTGGTCTGGGTCTTTGACCCTCTCCTAGTTGTGATGGTGCAGATGGTCTATTACTCCTCTGCTCTGGTCTGGTGGGTGCAGGGGTGGGACGAGCCTGTCTTTGTGGTACAGAAGATTGTGGAGATTGGTCAGTTGGCAGTTTAGCAACTCTTGGCTTGATTTGCTCGCGATCGCCTTCGACGGAACGTTGCCGTTGGTCGCGTTTGAGGATCGGTTTATCTGCTTGAGATACCTGCTCATCTATCACTTGGGCAACTTCTGCTGCCGGCCTTGCCGGAGGGGCAACTAATTGCGGTTTTTGAGGTTTTTCCGATTTCGGTCTTGGTGGAACTATTTTTTCCGGTTTTTGGGATGCTACTTTTTCTGGTGCCTGATTTGGATTCGACGTTTTTTCCAAATTCGTGACAGGAGGTTGCTCTTGAGTCTCAGATTGATTCCGGGGTACAGGTCGAGTTGGTGCCGTCGGCTTCATGGGTGAGACTGGTGTAGCAAAAGGCCGTGGAGGTGAGGGAGGATTAGCTTCAGACAAGGCAGCTTGGGTATTGTTGGCAACTGACGCCTCTGGGGCGTTGGAGGTAGTATTTCTCAATATTTTGGGTTTGCGTATTTCCAAAATTTGCTGTTTGTGGGGTGCAGCAGGTCGGTTACGTCCGCCGTTTGGTGGTGAATTTGGCTTATGGCTGGTTGTACCGAATTCCTTTTTGGCCGACACATTCGTAGCTGCGAGTTTTTCCGCAGCTGTGCGGATGTTTTCTGCCTCGGATTCTGAAATCGTGCTGCTATGACTTTTGACCGCGATACTGAGCTGGTCGCAAATTGCTAGTAGCTCTTTGTTATCCAAATTCAATTCCTTTGATAATTCATAGATTCTAACTTTGCCGTTGTTCATCCACTCTTCCCCTTTAATTTACAGTTTTAGCGGATGGTTGCCTGGTTTGCGACATCTCCATCCTTGGATTACTGTTTTTAGACTGCCGTTCAGTTTTTGCCGGTGCCTCCAATCAGGAAAGAGAGATGTTTCGGTTTAATAATGGCATCCCCACCAGGAATGATGGTTGAGGGACACCCATAAAAATTTTTTAAAGAAAAGATTTTTATAGGAACCCCGGACGCCGAACTGCGCCTGAGCGCTACCAGGTTGCCATTTTGTAGTTTCTTGTTTTGTTGATTCTGAATCTTCCACAACACAATCAGTTACATCTTGTTCTGGGAATTTTGCCTCGCCCCTCTTAAATTATTTGGAGAGCCGAATGCTTTTTACACCCATTTACTATTTTGGCACTAACCTTAACGATCAACAGAGGATGTGGTGAAAGCACGACTTCGGCTTTCGCACAATTCCTCTGGTGATAACGTCACAAAGTTGCTCCAATTAAATTTGGTTTTGGGTATTGCTGCGGGTTAGACGCTCAGACAAGCTTTGGTACAGTGTTTCTGGCACTGATGCATGTAGCGATCGCCCTAGTCGATTTTTTTTTTGAGCCGCTTGTAAGCAACTCGTTTGCGGACAAATATAGGCAGAACGCCCCATGCCCTGATCTAATTGTACCTTTCCCGATGGAAAGACGCGGACAATCCGCCAAAACTCATCTTTTGAGCCTACTTTCCGGCAACTAATACAGCGCCGATAATTTGGTTTCATCAGTTCTGTGCGATCTCAGTCCAGCTTTCTGGGTATAAAAATAAGTTTTTTTACTATTTTTTACTTATACCAAGGTGTCTTTCCGAAAATAATCCTTGAAACTCGGACTACAATCAACATTATCAAAACTTTACAAAGTTAATCAATTACTCGTCATCGTTATTGTCAAAAGTATCCTCCTCTTCTAATTCGTCCTGATTTTCATCCTCTAATTCTTCCTCAAAGTCAAGATCATCTTCCTCTGACTGATATTTTGCTCTTACAGCTGTAAATTTCTCATCCTCTCCTGCATAGTCGTATTTGGCTTTGTCTTTAATGTCTATTTTCCAACCAGTTAGGCGGGCTGCCAAACGGACGTTTTGTCCTTCTTTTCCAATAGCCAAACTCAGTTGATCTTCAGCCACGAGGACGTGAGTTTGCCTGCTCTCTGGGTCCATCAGACGCACTTCATCCACCCGGGCTGGACTTAAGGCATTGGCGATGTATGTTGCTGGGTCTGGCGACCAGCGAATAACATCTATTTTTTCACCGCGTAATTCGTTGACTACTACTTGAATTCGCGATCCCCTGGCTCCGATACAAGCACCAACTGGGTCTACATCGCGATCGAGGGTATCTACTGCTATTTTAGTCCGGGGGCCGACATAACGCGAGGGGGGATTTGCCTCCCTCGCTACGGCAACAATCCGTACCACTTCATCTTCGATTTCTGGGACTTCGTTAGCAAACAGATAAACTACCAAACCAGCATCTGCACGAGACACAAGCAACTGTGGCCCTCGTTGCTGACCTTGGGAGACTTTTTTGAGATATACCTTGAAAGTGGCATTTGCCCGATAATTATCGTTGGGCAACTGTTCTCGTTTCGGTAATTCGGCTTCTACTTCTGGCTGACCAAAGCCACTGCTAACTGCCAGAACTACTGATTGCCGTTCAAACCGCAGGACTCTTGCTTGCAAAACAGTTCCTTCTAAATCTTGAAACTCTTCTTGCACCATTTGGCGCTGTTGATCCCGTAATTTTTGCGCCAATACCTGTTTGGTTTGCATCGCCGCCATTCGACCAAATTCTCCTTGGTCGGGAGTAACATCCAGCACTACAGAGTCCCCTAACTGTGCTTCCGGAGCTACTTGTTGAACTTCGTCTAGAGAAATCTGATGGTCTGTGTTATTGACTTCTTCAACAATGGTTTTGGTAGAAAGAACGCGAAATCCTTCTCCGTCAATATCAAGTTCTACTTCAAAATTTTCAAAATAATCTTCATCAAACTGTTTGCGCTCTAAATTTTGGGCGCGACGATAACGTTCGTAGCCTTTGAGTAGTGCTTCTCTAATAGCTGATTGAACTGCAAGACGGGGTAAATTCCGCTCACGACTTATACTTTCAATTAATTCTTTTAATCCAGGTAAAGTAACCATTGACATAAGCAATCTCCTTTAAAAATCAGGGAGTGGGGCTGAAAACTACGCATTAGATAGAGCTAGGGATTAGAGAATAGCTTTACACTAGCCCCTAATCTCTAGCCCTTAGTTTCTAAACTCTAGGTACTAAACTCTAACCTTGCGCCAAGCTGCTCTAGTCTGTAACTCCTAAGCCCTAGCCCTTTGTTTATCGGCGTTCGTCTAACTGCACCTTAGTAATTAGGGAGCGGGGAATTTCGACTACACGACCTTTTTGGTTTAAGTAAAGTGTTGTCTCATCCCGGCGAATCAACTGACCTATCCACTCTTGTTGTCCGTCGTAGGGTAGCGAAGTGGAGATAATGACAGGAAATCCTTTAAAGGAAATAAACTCCCTGTCTGTTACCAACTGCCGCGAAATACCAGGACTAGACACTTCCAAGACGTATGTATCTGGAACAATTTCCGCAGCATCTAAGGAGGCTTCTAAAGCACGGCTCATCCTCTCACAATCATTCAATCCGGTGTCTTGCTGAGGATTGCGAATGTCTACCCGCAACACTGGTGGATTTTGGTGAGTGTGAAAAACCACGCCAACCACTTCCAATCCCAGTTCTTCTGCTACTGGTGTCGCCAAATCAATAATTTGTGGAATTAAAGGATGAGCCATGAGAGAATTCAATAAAAAAAGTGGGCACTGACCCACTTCCTGCGATAGGTATATCTTCCAAGAAGTCTTGTGACGAACCAATGATGGTTCGCCCTCATTC
>CAZZZY010000136.1:0-11135 GCA_964658545.1 uncultured Acetobacteraceae bacterium
TTAAAGCTTCTTTGGTCTTAACTCAATTAAGGAGCAAAGAAGATAATGTCGCTACTAAAATATTTCAAGTTGAATACACGGCTGGAGATCCAGAAAAGACACAAAAAGTTCTGAGTGCAATTCGACAAGTTTATGTCGAATATAACAAAGATCAACAGGATTCGCGTTTACAAAGAGGCCTACAAATTATCAGGGAACAGTTAAGTAAAGCTAGTGAAGAAGTAAACGCGGCTGAGACAAATTTGCAAAGGTTTCGCAGAAATCAGAACTTAATTGATCCAGAATCACAGGCCAAAGCTATTGAAACAGCTTTAAACGGTATTGCCCAAGAACGACAGACAACTCGTTCTCAGTATGAAGAAGCTTTGGCACGCCAAAAATCCTTAGAAGAACAACTTAACCGTTCTCCTCAGAATGCTCTAGTTGCTTCCCGTCTGAGTCAGTCTACTCGCTATCAAGGCTTACTGAACGAAATCCAAAAAACAGAACTGGCACTAGCACAAGAACGTTTACGCTTTACAGATGAAACTCCGAGTGTGCAAAAGTTCAAAGAACAGCTTCAGAGTCAGAAGGAATTATTGCAACAAGAAGTAGGAAGAACTTTAGGCGAAAAGTCTGCTGGTGGATTCACTTCTGGAGACTCTCTTCTCGAAAAAGGACAGCTTGGTCAAATTGATCTTAGCCTTGCTGGTCAGTTAGTAGAAACGCAGACAACTATAGTTGCTTTAACTGCTCGCGATCAAACTTTGGCCCAGAAAGAAAACGAGCTACGTTTGGAAATTAAACGCTTTCCACCTCTGTTAGCTTATTACAATCGGATGCTACCGCAGTTGCAATTTAGTCGTGAAAGGTTAGAGCAACTTTTAAGAGCAGAACAGCAATTGCGGCAAGAACTTTCCAAGGGTGGTTTTAATTGGGAAGTTGTAGAAGAACCTCAAAAAGGCGCACAATTAGGCCCCAATCTCCAGCAGAACTTGCTATTAGGTGGAGTGGTTGGGCTTATGTTAGGAGGCATTGCTGCCTTTATTCGAGAATCGGCTGATGATGCAGTTCACACCACTGCTGAGTTAGAGAAGCAAATGGCCATACCATTATTGGGAACAACTCCCAAATTACCGCCAGCCAAACCCAAAGAATCAATGATCAAGTTGCCTTTTGGTAAGCCAGAAGTTCTTGCCCCCTGGACAATTCAGGTATTGCAATCTCCACCGCGTTGGGAATCGCTGGATCTGATTTACAAAAATATTGAACTTTTAAATACTGTTACTAACTTGAAATCTTTGATGATCACCTCAGCTTTACCCGATGAGGGTAAGTCAGCTTTGGCGCTTGGTCTGGCGATGAGTGCTGCCCGTTTACACAAAAGGGTGTTACTGATTGATGCCAACTTACGCGATCCCAGTCTGCACCAACAACTAAATCTTCCTAATGAACAGGGGCTTTCAACGCTATTAGCGAGTGATGCAACTCTACCCAACCAGATTAGTCTTCAATACTCAGGTTCCGCCTACATCGATATTTTGACTGCTGGCCCCAAACCTGCTGACCCAGCTAATCTGTTGAGTTCCCCTCGGATGATGCAATTGATGGCAGCTTTTGAGGAAAACTATGATTTGGTACTCATAGATGCTCCCCCAGTTCTCGGCTTGGTGGATGCCATGCTTACCGCATCATCTTGTCGTAGCGTGGTTATGGTGGCAAGCATTGGTATTGTGACACGAAGTCAGCTGACTCAAGCTACGGCAATGCTAAGTAAGTTAAACCTGATTGGGGTTGTAGCTAACGGGGTATCAAACTCTAGTAGTAATTACGTACCTTATATCAAACAACAGCAATTAGCTTTACGTCAAGCTGTGGAAAAGTAACTAGTATTTTGTCAAGCTAGTTTTAGGTTTTGTAGTAAGGACTTTAGTCCTGATTTGAGCACTTTAGCGCTCACTACAAACCAAGTGGTGGGGTAGCACAGCTGTGCTACCCTGCTTTTTTATAATCAAAATTTAATCCAATACGGTTCAGTTAAGGCTAAAACTCTTTGTCAAAGTCAACTTTTTTAACGTAGACGCTTCGGCTTCCCGCAGGGTACCGCAGAGGCGCAGAGGCGCAGAGGAAACAGAGAGAAGAGAAAAAATGCTTAACTGAACCGTATTGAAATTTAATCTTATTGCTATCAGGAAAATTTTAGTATATTTATACTATCTTTATGGGGTTTCCGAGAAATCACTGGCTCTTTAAAGAGTAAATAAAGAATTTATTTGAGCGATCGCTATTTTTACATAGTCTTATATTCTAGAGATTAAAGCACCTTCATAAAGGCTAGAAGACAAGATTAGACTGGGTTTGGTAAATCTATCGATACAATAAACACCTCAGTGCAATTAAACGTAGATAGAGATTTATGGGTAATTTCCCTCTACATATTTCTACTTTCAGTAGTTACCGGAAAATACCGATTGCCCATGAATATTGATAGTAACGTTGATTTGTACACCTCTACATCGCCAGAATTCTGGACGATATGTGCTTGGCTGAGTGGCAAATAGCAATAACATATTTTTGCCCTCAATTATCTCCAACTTTTGGACTTACAACAAGATTCGGATTTGGGTCTTTGGCATTGATAGCCTTTGATAACGCCTCAGTAATTCACTCCTGTATAAACCCAAAGACATTATGACAACTTCAATAATTCCAACTTTAGAGAATTTATATGATGTAACCCAGGAACACCAAGATAATCGTGGGTACTGCACACTCCAGTGGCGGCGGGGTCAGCTGTTGGTAAAGCCGCCTGGACGAGTTAAACAACCATATCTGCCTGCATTAGATAGTAAGCGATCGCTAGTAGAATGCTTACAACATTCTCCTGTAAGTTTGATAAGCATAGATCCAAAGTTGGGTGAGGCTTTGCTGAGGTTTTGGGCAGATGCGTGTGAAGAAGCTCAAAAACCAATATTCCTAAGCATACCGGCTGGCAATAAACTGCCTAACCAACCCTGGAGAATATTGCAACGACTAATTGATTGGATTGCTGCTTTCGTCTTGCTGCTATTGGTAAGTCCAGTAATGCTGGGATTGATTGTGTTAATGCAGGTTGACTCAGCAGGGTCGGTTTTTTGTCGTGAATGGCGTGTTGGAGAACGGGGTAAACTCTTTCAAGCAATAAAGTTTTGCCCACACAACATAACACCACTAGGGCGTTGGATGCGTAAATACAATCTCGACAATCTGCCCCAGTTGTTTAACGTGCTGCGGGGTGATATGAGTTTGACCGGTTCTCATGCTTGGACTTTAGAAGATGCAGTCCAGCTAAATAAACTACCGGAAATTAAAGCTTCATGGGAATTAGAGGCCCAGTCTCACCTGTTACATCTAGATAGCCAAACACTGTAATTTATTTGTGCGGTATTTCATCTACCGCACTAAGACTAACGCAAAAATTACTTACATCGCATCTATCGCGGTCTATCTACCTTGCCAAACTATTATTATAAAATCCATGAATTCTCAACTTCCTCAAAAATTCCGTAGTCTGCTCAAAGCTAGCAGCTTTTGGCAAGATAACTATTTGCTATTGCGAGAATTTAAGCACTTCCGCAAAATAGTAATTTTAGCTCTGATATTCTCAGTTTTGGCAGCAACTTTTGAAGGTGTGAGTATTGGTTTTTTACTCTCATTTTTGCAAAGCTTAACCAGTCCCAACGCCCAACCTGTCCAAACAGGAGTACACTGGTTTGATGTTTGGATTTTGGGTTCTAAGACATCAGCGATTAATCGTCTATACCGCATATCTTCGCTGATTTTATTGAGTACTTGGTTACGGGTTGCCTTCAATTATTTTGGACAAGTCTATACGGAATTATCCCAACTGCATTTTGGCGATCGCTTAAGAAAGCAAATTTTTGAACAGTTACAATCTTTATCGTTAAGTTACTTTGCCAAAACTCGTTCTGGTGAATTAATTAACACAATAACGACAGAGATTGAAAGGATCAGACAGGGTTTCAGTGGTGCAGCGTTTTTAGTATCTAGAGGAATAACAACTCTCGTCTACTTAATATCAATGTTTTTGATATCATGGCAACTGACTGTGATTTCAGCATTGCTATTTACACTTTTAGGTGTAGGGTTATCTAATCTGAATGCCAGAGTCAGAGAATCAAGTTTTGGCATGACAACTGCTAATGCTAATTTTACATCAACAGCCATAGAATTTATTAATGGCATTCGCACTGTTCATTCCTGTGGTACTCAAGAATTTGAGCGTCAGCGTTACTACAAAGCTAGCGACAAGGTAGTAAGTACTACAACTAAAGTTGTATTCACTTGGACACTTGTCAAGCCAATTGCTGAAGGGGTAGCGACTACGGTGTTAGTCGGAATGATTATTTTAGCATTCACTAGCCTGGTTAGTAATGGAACGCTACAAGTTGCTTCTCTGCTAACATTTTTCTTTGTGCTATTTCGCTTCATTCCGTTTGTTCAAGATATTAATGGTACGAGAGCATTTCTCAGTACCCTACATGGCTCGGCAGACAATATTAAAAATCTGTTAAAAAGTGAAGATAAAAATTATTTTCAGAATGGAAAAGTTCAGTTTAAGGCTTTAGAAAGAGCCATAAATTTAGTATCTGTAGATTTTGGCTATGACGAGCAAAATATAGTGCTACATAATATTACCCTAACCATTGAAAAGGGAAAAATGACTGCATTAGTCGGAGCCTCTGGTGCTGGTAAAACCACCCTTGCTGATTTAATTCCCCGATTTTATAATGCTACAGACGGGAATGTTTATATCGATGAAGTTGATATAAGACTGTTTGAAATTAACTCTCTACGTCGTCAAATAGCTGTCGTTAGTCAGGATACTTTTATCTTTAATACTGATGTTTGGCAAAACATTGCTTATGGTACTCCACAATCTACTAACGAGCAAATTCAAGAAGCTGCTAAATTAGCGAATGCGCTGGAATTTATTTTAGAAATGCCTGAAGGGTTTAATACTCAATTGGGAGATCGGGGTGTTAGATTATCTGGAGGACAAAGACAGCGAATTGCTATTGCGCGGGCACTATTAAGGAACCCAGAAATTTTGATTTTGGATGAGGCCACTAGCGCCTTAGATTCTGTATCCGAGCGCTTAATTCAAGATTCATTAGAAAAGCTATCTGTTGGTAGAACAGTGATTGCGATCGCTCATCGTCTTTCTACTATTGCTAAAGCAGATAAAGTTGTAGTGCTAGAAGCAGGACGGATAGTAGAACAGGGCAAATATCAAGAATTACTCAGTCGCCAAGGCAAGCTTTGGGAATATCACCAGATGCAATACTATAATTCGTAATTCGTAATACTCGCCTTCCGCGAGAAGCAAGGTACGTAATTCGTAATTTGCAAATTCAAAATTCCAAATTACGAATTCATTCTCCTAGTATAGTAACGCCGTGTGCAACTTTCTCTGAGACCTAACCCCCAACCCCTTCTCTGCAAGGGAAGGGGAGCAAGAATCAAAGCCTATTAACCTTTCGGGGAGAGGAATGGAAGCGGGGTTTCAAGAATAAGTTGCACATCGCGTTACAGTACGGCGGAAATAAGCTACTCATTCTAAATCAACGAAAGGCTTACACTGTATTCATTTTGAATTTGGAATTTGGAATTCCGCCTTGCGCTACTAGTCAATTATTTATAATTTTAACGAGGAAAAATAAATGGTAAATCTAGGGTACCACACTGCTAAAATTCAGGGTAAATTTAATCGCTCCCTATATAAAGCAGTCCTTTCTCAGATTGTTAGCATCCCGATAAAACAAACTCGGCAAGTTCCGCTTAGTATCTATGCCTTATCATGTGAACGCGATTTACCAGAACAAGTGGCAAGTATTCGCTCATTCATTCGTTATGTCGGCATTCCAGATACATTTACTGTAGTTTCTGATGGCAGCTATACTGATTCTAGTTGTAATTTACTCCGCCGTATCCATCCCTGTGTTCAGGTAATACTTTTACAAAACTTCCTGAGAACGGATTTACCTCAATGTGTTCTTGATTATGCCCGACTACATCCAATGGGCAGAAAATTGTCGGCATTAATGTCAATTCCTGTTAATGGTACTACGATTTACACTGATTCAGATATTTTATTTTTTCCCGGCGGTATTGACTTAATTAATTTGAGTAAGTCGGACGATAAATATTCTCTTTATCTACCTGATTGTTCGATGTCATTAGACGAGAGAATTATTTATGATGATTCTGAAAAATCACATCCAGTCAATGGTGGTTTTATATTATTTAGGCATGAATTTGACTGGAGTTTTGCTATCGAACGTTTAGCAAATCTTCAAGAAATTCCTAGTTATTTTACTGAACAGACAATTGTCCATTTGACAATGCATCACAATCGTGGTGTGCCTCTATGCTCAAATAAATATGTTCTCAATGTAGAAGATCAGTTTATCTATTCAGATAAATTTGCAAGTAAAAATATTGCTCTCAGACATTATGTGAGTGATGTTAGACACAAGCTTTGGTTTAATGTTGGCATATAAGTTGAGAAAGTTCAGCCTCTATTTATATGAGGAATTGCAATTAATAATAACGTGAAAACAAGTGGTGATTAATGCTCAACTCAATCAGTGATGCCAAGCAAAATGATCAACGATTGCACAGAGAAATTTTTGAAGAAGACCTGATTTATCAATGCTCTAATTTTGAGATAGGTGAAGGCGGAGGTGTTGAAACTTATTTAGGTTCTCTGTTTGAACATCGACCACCTGAAGTCAGCGATCGCGTGATAAAATCGCTCAAGAATGTTGACCAAAGTCAATTTAAACTGCTGCACATCCACAGCACAGATTTACTATTGCAGCTTACGGGCGAATGTCCCACGGTTTTCAGTGTTCATAATCACTCATTCTACTGTCCTAGTGGCACAAAGTATTTAGCAGAGCAGCGCACAATCTGCGATCGCAACTTCTCTTACTTAGGTTGTACCTGGGGTAAACTAGTAGATAGATGCGGTAGCCGTAGACCCTTCAAAACTATTAAAGAGCTGCAAACCACTCATCAGTTATTAGATATCTTAAAAAAGGTAAAAATTACTTTTGTTGCTAATAGCGAATACGTGCGTCAAGAGTTAATTAAAAATGGTGTACCTCCTGAGCAAACTGTAACGCTACACTGTGGTATCTCTGTACCACAAATAACAACCACACCTCTAAGTTTAGAAGTTCACCAAAATCATAGAATATTGTTTGTTGGGCGCATTGTTTCTGATAAAGGTTTGGAATGGCTGCTCAAAACCTTAATACATACAAATCCCAAAATTAAACTTGATATTGCAGGTGAAGGCTGGGAACGACCACGGTTAGAAAAATTAGCAAATACACTCGGATTAACTAACCGCATCACTTGGCATGGCTGGTGCGATCCTGACAAAATAAATAAACTTTATCAACAGTGTTTTGCAGTCATATTCCCTAGTGTTTGGCCTGAACCTGCCGGTCTTGTAACTCTGGAAGCCTATGCTAATTATCGACCTGTAATTGGTAGTGCAGTTGGAGGTATTCCAGAACATTTACGAGATGGAGAAACGGGTATTCTGGTTCCAGGTAATGATATCAAAAAGCTAGCTGATGCTATTCATGATTTGTATGGAGATCATCAAAAAAGCCGACAGATGGGCGAACAAGGCCATGCTTTATTGATGAAAGAATTTACAATGGCTACTCATGTAAATAATCTGCGGACAATTTATGCAAAAACCATCGCAGAATTTCCTTCTAAAGCCAAAAAGTTATATAGCATCCCTCAAGCTAAATAGGCTCACTTTAGTCAAGAGATCAGATATTACTTTTCATGTTGTATGGAAAAGCCCACGAAAAACCTAACCCCCTAACCCCCTTTCCGATGCGGAAAGGAGGACAATTCAAAGTCTCTCTCCTAGAAGGAGAGAGATTTAGAGAGAGGTTTTCCAGATACTGTGAAAAGTCAAAAAATTAGACGGTGCATCTTTTACTTATGAAATATAAAGAGAGAAAAATATGTTATCTTATCAAGAATGCCAACAACCTTTAGTCAGCGTTATTATCCCCACCTATAATCGACCAGAATATCTCAAGCAAGCGATCGCTAGTGCGATTAAACAGACTTATCAAAATATCGAAATTATTATTTCCGATAATTGTAGTGAAGAAAATACCCAAGCCGTTGTCGCATCTTTTGGCGATTCACGCATTAGATTTTGGCGACACCAGCAAAACGTGGGTATGCTTGCTAATCAGCAACACGCCTTCAAAATGGCGCAAGGTAAATACGTTGCTAGCCTTCATGATGATGATATGTGGAATGAAGACTTTTTAGCAAAGCTTGTACCACCACTAGAAGAAAATTCTAACTTAATCATTGCTTTTTGTGACCAATATATCATAGATGCAAAGGGCATTATTAATAATATTGGAACTGAAGAAAATACCCGTGGTTATAAGCGAGACAAATTAGCAAAAGGAATTCATCAACCTTTCTACAAAATTGGGTTGATAGATAAAAGTATCCCAACTGCCGCATCTTGTGTAATTCGTAATAAATTTGTGGATTGGGATAGTATTCCCTCAGAAGTTGGGGGAATGTGGGATTTATATTTAACCTACCTCTGCTGTATATCTGGTTATGGTGCTTACTACTATCCAGAAAGATTGACGCGATATCGTGCCCATGAGCAAACTGATACTATGCTCAGTGGTAGTCGAAATGTACAGGCAAAAATCCGCAAAGCTAAAAGCGAAATGTTCTGTTATCAAGTCTTTATGAAAGACACTCGTCTAGAGCAATTTAGGGCGTACTTTCAACAGAAATGGTTAGAAGCTAATACAACTTTGGGAATTGGTTTGCTGCGAAGTGAACAAATAGCGGCAGCACGTCCTTATTTCTGGCAAGCGCTGAATCAACAAAAATTTAATGTGCGAACTATAGCGGCACTAAGTCTTAGTTTTACTCCGCAATTTTTGGTAAATAAATTAATAGAAATGTCGAAATAATAGAGTTATGTTTGTTGTTTTAAGGAAAATACTAGATGAAACTTTGTATTGTTACTCATAAAATCAAAAAAGGTGATGGTCAAGGGCGGGTAAACTATGAGGTTGCTAATGAAGCAATTCGTCGTGGTCATCAACTGACATTATTGGCTAGTGAAGTCGCACCAGAACTAGAACATAATAACCAAGTTAATTGCATTAAAATTCCAGTCAAAGGCTATCCAACTGAATTTGTGCGGAATTTCATCTTTGCTCAAAAAAGTGCAGATTGGTTGGGTAAACATCGCTCCGAGATTGATTTAGTTAAAGTCAATGGTGCAATTAATCTGGCTGCGGCTGATGTGAATGCTGTACATTTTGTCCACAGTTCATGGTTGCGATCGCCTGTTCATATTTCCCGCAATCGCCGCGATTTGTATGGTTTTTACCAATGGTTGTTTACGGCTTTTAATGCCCGTTGGGAAAAACAGGCTTTCCAAAAAGCGCAGGTTGTCGTAGCAGTATCCGAAAAAGTAGCCCAGGAATTAGTCAATATTGGTGTGCCCCGTTCTCGCATTCGTGTAATTGTCAATGGCGTTGACTTAGAAGAATTTGCCCCTGGTGAAAGCGTAGGCGTAGCCCACCATAGGCATCGCCAAAAGTTAGGTTTACCGGAGAATGTCACCCTAGCATTGTTCGCTGGAGACATCCGCACACCCAGAAAGAATTTAGACACGGTGCTACACGCCTTGGTGAAAGTTCCTGATTTACATTTGGTAGTGGTGGGACACACCGAAGGTAGCCCCTTCCCGCAGTTAGCAGCCTCTTTGGGGTTAAGTAAACGCGTGCATTTTGTAGGATTTCGCCGTGATATCCCCCAAATTATGCAAGCAGTAGATTTATTTGTTTTTCCTTCCCGATACGAAGCTTGTAGCCTCGTATTGTTAGAAGCACTTTCTTCAGGACTGCCAGTAATTACAGCCACAGCCACCGGGGGCGGAGAGTTGGTGACACCCGAATGTGGCATCGTCTTATCCGACTCAGATGATATCGATGCTTTGGCTGTGGCGTTGATGTCCTTGGTGAGTAGTCCCAGCCTGATACAACAGATGGGCAAAGCTGCTCGCTCTGTGGCAGAAAAACATAGCTGGACTACTATGGCACAAACTTATGTGGATCTATTCGAGGAGTTAAGCAAAAATGCGGAACACCGTTCTGATACCAACTTATCGCCGTCCACAAGACCTATCACGCTGCCTTTTGGCGCTACAGGAGCAAATTAAACCCGTCGATCAGGTGATAGTGGTTGTCCGCGATACCGATGCAGAAACTTGGCAATTTCTGGCGCAATTAAACGCGCCCCATCTGCCACTGCATACCGTGAAAGTGACACAACCGGGTGTAGTAGCAGCCCTCAACGCCGGACTAGCAGCAGTGGAGGGCGATATTGTATCCATTACTGATGATGATGCTGCACCCCACCCAGATTGGTTAGAGCGCATCGCCGCTTACTTTACCTCAGATAGTCGCCTCGGCGGTCTAGGTGGGCGTGATTGGATACACCACGGCAGCAAATTAGAAGACGAATCCCGCCCAGTCGTGGGGCAGTTACAGTGGTTTGGGCGAGTCATTGGCAACCATCACCTGGGAGTGGGAGAACCGCGGGAAGTCGATATTCTCAAAGGCGTAAACATGAGTTTTCGTACCCAAGCTATCGGACAATTGCGCTTTGACGAGCGAATGCGCGGTACTGGAGCGCAAGTACACTTTGAAATGGCATTTACTCTGGCATTAAAGCGGACTGGTTGGAAGATAATTTACGATCCTAACGTTGCTGTAGATCATTATCCAGCACAACGTTTTGATGAAGATCAGCGAAACAATTTTAATGAAATTGCCTTTATTAATTTAGTTCATAATGAAACCTTAGTTTTACTAGAGCATCTGCCATTTATCCGCCGGATTGTATTTTTGTTCTGGGCAGTATTCGTGGGTACGTGTGATAGCTTGGGTTTCGTACAATGGCTGAGATTTTTACCTAGCCAAGGACAGTTGGCAGGTAAAAAGTTGCTTGCATCCTGGCGGGGGCGTTGGCAAGGATATAAAGAATTCGTAATTCGTAATTCGTAA
>CAZZZY010000137.1:0-10448 GCA_964658545.1 uncultured Acetobacteraceae bacterium
CAGGCTTCACCTGGAACCCTTTAACGCTTAAAGCTAGCCTGAGATCACTAAACAAGGTACGTGCTATTTCGTTGGCGATTTTCCCGTTGATATCAAAGCCAAAGTCACCATACACGGGTTCTACTAAATCACCAAGCAATTGTTGCTGTAGCTGACCTACACGCTCGTTTAATAACTCGATTTGCAGAAGATAGTTTTGGCGCTCACTGGCGATCGCTTCTCCAACCTCATCTAAATTTTCGTTGTAGCTACTTGCCAAACTCTTAATAATTTCAGCTTTACTTTGATGACCGTGTGCCACCTTCTCACCCCAGGATTGCAGCCGTCTAAACAACTGCATAGCTTCACTGGTTATCGAGTCATGCTCATGATAAATCTTTTCTAACTCCTGAGACTTAGCGAGTTGAAAGCGTTTGTTAGATTCAGTCTCTACCTGGGATTTAAAGTTAAACTCCCATTGCTCAGTTTCAGCCTGTAAATATTCAATACGCTGCCTATCCTTTTGAGTCTGTGTAGATAATTCGTTTAACTTACCTTGCAGTTGGGCAATTAAACCCGTATTTTCTAGTTTGCTGTGACCTAAAGAGTTGATGGTATTTCTCGTTTCTTTGAGTTCATCTTTCAAGGATTCTAGCTGGCTGCTAGCGTTGGCTAACTTTGACTTGCAAGTGTCGAAATCCCTGATGATTTTATGGAGTGTTTCACCTGCTTTTTTATTCTTACTTTCAGCATCGTTTAGCAATCTCTGTGATTTAGTATCAGCGATAAAATAAGTGATAAAGCTTGCTGGCAACGCTCCCACGCCAAGCATAGAGATTATTTTGGCTGTATCGTTGGCAAACCCTCCAGAAGCGATCGCCAAGCCAGCGCACAAGCTAAAAGCACTTAGCCCTAAGCTGTGAGATAACCTCATGGTTTCACCTCCAGATAATCACCCAACTGTGCTTTAAAGCTTGCTAGGTTCCCTTGTGACTCAACAGTTTTTAGTCGCAATTCCTCAGCTTTAATTTGTGCCTGCAACAATTTTTGATTTAATTCATCTTTGCTGTAAACCGAGATATTCGTATCAGCGATCGTCTTTACTTGGCTAACATCTAAAGCAACTGATTTTTGGGTAGTCACTTCTTTTTGATTCAAATAGTCAAGGTAGTTACCTTTGACTTTCTCAATCTCGGTAGCCGCTTGGATGCCAGCACCAAAAGCCTTTGAGTGTTTACCAATTACAGTAAATTTCTCGCGTGTCAGGTCGAGCGCTGCCCCCGTCAATTTGAGCGCTCGTGTAGAACCCTCATAAATTTTCATCCCTTTATCAAACTGGCTTTGAGTTGCTTGTGGGAGAGTATCGTTTGGGTTTAAAGGGTCATTTACGCGGTAATCTTCTGGTTTGAAAGCTGGCATCATTCCCGGTATTAAATCCGGTGTGACAGTTAATAAACCAGGGATACGGCTATCTGTGGGAATGCTGGTAGATGTGGCAGATATAGAGTTAGTGTTGGATGCCGAGTTTTGGTTGCGTCCTGCTAGCTTCTCAGCTACAGCTTTAGCAGCTGCTTTTGTAGTGTCAATTCTTGCCATTGCTCAAAAACTTTCTAGTGTTCAGTAGGGATTGGTATTTAATTTCTAATTGCCTAAATGCCTTGTCGATTTCGCTAAACTCAAGCGCCAACTCCTCATCTAAGTCATATTTTTTGAGGACAAGACTTAGCTCTGTTTCGTCCGTCTTTGCATCCTGAATTTGGCTGTTTAAGTCATCCATTTTTTTTTAGAGTTCTTTTTTTAGCCAGATATGCCATACTTTCTGAGTAAAAAAGACACATTCCTAAATAGGATTTTGCAAGGGATGCTGGCAAACATCCCCTTTTTTTAGCGTCTCCCTACTCCTCTATGTGGGACTGGTTCGGGATCTGTTGGTGGGTTTACCTTTTCTGCTGATAGGGTTATCTGTTCTGCTACCACTATTTTTTGAGGTGGATTGCTCTTAAAATTGTCTTGGCTAGGCATCATAGATGCGGCAATAACGGGAATGGCTAGTAAGGTAGAGTAAAATTTCATTGGTTGTTAATCTTGATAGAGGTTTATGACCGGGCGATCGCTTACTTTGGACGGTAGGGCGATCGCTTTCAAATTGAGAGCGAAAAGCTTTGCCGACTTTGAGCAGAACGGTGATAGATTCCACGTCTAGTTCCTGTCGGCTTTCTTAGCGCGGTTAGTTTCTTTCATGAACCAAACCAGCAACTTTATAAGCTCAATCATCCTATCTTTAGGTTCTTCAGGCTGCATCTGTCTGCAATCGGGCAAAGGTACAATTTCAGTCCACAGATATTCAAGAGAAGTCTTAGCATCGGCAATGTTTAAATCAGGTGCATAGCCTTGCTGTAAAAGCCCTTGATAGCTGGGATGTTTTTCAATTTTGTACAAGACTTCAAAGGCTTCTTCCAGCAGTAGGATTAGTGATACTCGGTCATTTGATTTATGCTCTGCATTTTTCACTGGCATCCTCCAAAAATCTTGCAGATTCTTCTAGACCTTGATTAAAAGCTACGTGAGCAAAGCCAAACAATAAATCAGCCAAGGTAACACCTTGCTCCTCCGACTCAAAAACTATGTATTCAGCAATCTTTTTTGAGGCTTCGAGTCTTGCGTTCGCAATCACATCTACCAGCTGCTCGACCATAGATTCTTGAGTGAAATCTTTAATTTCTAATTCCAGAGAAACTATTAATCTTTGAGCATTGAAAATTGTATTTTCTGGTGTAAACCCTCGCTTTAAAAGCCTTTGGTACTGTGGATGATCTGATGCTTGGTCTAAAAGTGTGTGGGCCTGTTTGAGTAGTTGTTGCAGCTGTTGGGTCATGGCGTTAGTACTCTTTCTAATAACCAGTTAACGAAGTCGAGCGGAGATAACAGGATGTTGATCGCTCTCACGCGATTAGCTTTTTTCCCAGTTCGGCGATGATGCCTTCAATTTCTTGGGTAAGGTCAGTTTCATCTGGGGTAACTTCTGGCTTCTGCTGTGCAAGGCCAGCCAAGTCTCTAATCGCTCCCAAATATCCTTGCTTTTGGTGCTGCCAATGCTGATTGATGCCCTCTGCTAATTCGGCATCCCTCACAGCCAAGTTATTTAGAATCAGTTGGTTTTTGACTTGTGCGATCGCGTCCACTGCTGCTATCTCCTCAGATGCCTGCCGAGCTAGCTGGTCAATTAAGGTCAGTTGGGCATGATTGCTTGGGGATTGGGTAGGAACTGTTAAATGTTGCTGTTGCTGGGGCAAGGAAAGGGCATTCTGTGGCTGTTCTGTGGCCGACTCAGATGTTTCCTGTGTTAAATTTTGTAAATTTTCGGGTGACTCTGAGGTGTTGCTAGCCACAGTTGGCAATTTTGGCTGGAAATGGGAGGCGATCGCTTCTAAATCTGCCTCTGAAACCGCCTTTACAGTGTCGAAATCTTCAGGGCGAACATGGCTTAAAGCTAATCTCAGTCCATGCTCTGTGGTCATGTATTTTCTTGCAGCATCATGAATGCTTACTGTGTCTGCTGTTGGCGCTGTGGTTCTCTTCCGTACTGCCATGATTTACGCTCCTTTATTTATCCGGTTCACTTGCTGGAATGCTTGCTGATAGCGATATCGGTTAAAATCCTGCTGATTTTTCAAGATGTACCCTTTTACTCGTTCGCCGCGTCTTAGCTGTGCCATCAGGCGACCTACACGGCTCAAAACCCATGCTTGATATGGGGACAAGGGCGACTCGCGGTCAAAACTGCCATCGTGGGTTTTCGGGTAGGCATTGCGGAAAGCTTCTATTCGCCAAAACGCTATGTTTTCCCAAGTGCAAAGGGTAGAACGAGCCACACCAAGCAATTCTGCTAAATGTGATTTGGTGGCGGGAAATTCCAAAAATAAATCTAAATCCGTGGAATGCTTACAGCGTCGAGGTTTCATGATTCATGCAGCTATAAATACAAATGGATGGTTAATTAGCTATCAAGCAATAAATTAAGCAGCACACTATAACGCCAAATCGCTAAACCCCCTATCCTATAAATCTTTGGGGTACTCGTCAGACGCTAATTAGTAGTTTGTTGTTGATCGATTGCCTTAGATGCTAATATAGCAACTGGTGCGTCACCTAGTCAACTAGGAACTACAAACCGCTCTTGGTAGGTATTTGGAGCCATAATTGAACAAAAGTGTTTATATAGTTGCTCTTATGCCTTCAAGCAAGCCACGAATAACCTTGAGATTAGATCAGGAGGATATAGAATTCCTAGACCATTGGGCGAATAAAGAGTTTTTAACGATTCCCCAATTGACTAGGGTGCTAGTCAAACGGGCGATCGCAGAACAAAAGAAACTAGAGCAGCAGAAATCAGCATGACAGAAGCACAACCAGAACCCAGTCGCCTAGACCGGATAGAAGCGATTTTAGAGCGCGTGGTAGTTCAGCAGGAAAATACTGCCAATTCATTAACCGAACTGACCTATAAAGTTGATGATTTTATTGCAACTTCTAACCGTGTGATAGCTCGTAGTGCTGTTTTAGATGACGTAATTCTAGAATTACGTGAAAATTCAGAACGAAATCAGCGCAATTTTGAGGAGCATCAACGAACTACTAACGCCGCGTTAAATAGTCTTGAGGCAATATTGCTGCAATTGATGAGGATTTTCCCCCAAAACTAGCCGCGATCGCAATGGGGGGAGTGGCTTATGAAGACAGTCCTGCACCCTATGGAAAATTTTCCACAGGGTAAGCAAGTAAAAATTTTCACCCTAGTGAAGGCGATCGCAATGGGGGAGAGTGCCATAGTTGGAAAACTTTTCAACTATGAAAATGTGAGTAGTTACAAAAATTAACAGAATTTTTTGTATATATAAGCCCAAACAGCAAACAGATGCCTCTAGTAATATCCGAGGCAACATTGCACATACAAAAAGCTTACTGTAATACCTGCCTCTAGTAATATCCGAGGCAACATTGCACATACAAAAAGCTTACTGTAATACCGTGTAGCTACAATTCCCTCTCTGTGAGACTTTGCGATCAGTTTTAATAAAAAATGAGATACGCTTTAAGTGACCTTTTTTATACTGAGGCCCAAAAAAAAGTTCCACCGCCGAAGCAGCAGAACAGAAAAATGTTAATCCCATGATATCTGGGATATCTGGGGTTCCTGAAAAATTTTTCAGGGAGTTGATTAAAAAGTTTCTTCGGTGGTGGGTTTTTTGGAAACGATAAAAACCCATGAAAAAACCCCACGTTCATCTTTGCCGAGGACAGGGGTTTGTAAGACTCATTCTACAGCAAAGCTCGACTAGAAAACAACTAGTAACCCAAAGCCGCTGTAATAGTCTCACAAACTGCCTAACCATTCTCGAAAATTCAGGCTACACAGGCGATTTAGCAATTTTCATTCTCGCTAACCTTCAAAGTTTCGAGGTGGGAGCATGAGAGAAAATTGTCAGTTTTGCGGCGGCGAATTTCGATTAAATGTGACGTGCGATCGCCGAACTAAAACCAAATATTTGAGGGCTGGCTGTTGCGATTCTCCATTGAGGCCGTGCCCTAGTGTAGATGAGTTATTGCGTGAGGCTAACCTAACTCCTTCGGAGCGCGATTACTTGCAGCGAATAGCCAAGCTTGATTGGTTTAGCGGTAAAGTTGCGGCGGTACTTCTCCAAATCGAAGCCAAGATTAAGGCATCTGGAGGGGTAGCAGTATGAATCAAAAAGGATTCGGCAAGATAGCCTCACCCCAAAAATCACTAAATCAAGAGCTAAGGCAGGTTTTCAGGAAAATTAACAGACGAGGAAATCGGAGAAATACCCCAAGGGTTTTGCACGAAATCTCAAGAATCGAGTCCAGCGATGGAAAAGTTTTTGTAGATGCCTCCAACCAAAATGACAAGTCGCAAAGCGATTACCATGATAGCGAAAATCAAGTACTAGGTAATTATCAAGGACTTGAAGAACCATTCGCACCTTATATTTTGCCAGTCAGAGAAAATTTTGAACCAAGCCACTGGCAAGAGTGGGATGAGAGCGCGATCGACCCGGAAATAGCGGCGCTTAACTTCAAATCGCTATCAGGAAATGAAGCCTTTGAATATCTCCTCTACTCCGATAAAATCAGCCGCCGTAATGATGGGCGGTTACGCGATAGAGATATGAGGCGATATGCTCATCTCTGTGATGGTGGTTGGTGGTGTTCTGGCATCGACATTCTCACCGGTTCAGATTCACTTTGGGGATGCCTTAAGCCAAACACCCCAAGAGTAGATGAAAATGGCAAGGTAATTAAATACGAGCATCCCCCAAAAGTTGACACAGAAATTTTTGCCCTACGGGTTCCCAGTCGGATTTGGGAATTAATCAGCCGCCGCTATGATGTAGCACTACCAGAAAATTATCAAAGTCTACCTTATGGCGATTTTTGGCGATGGGTGAGAAAAAATACCCAAATTCCCATTATTATTTGCGAGGGTGCGAAAAAAGCAGCTGCAATCCTATCTTGTGGTTACGTTGCGATCGGCATACCAGGGGTGTGGGCAGGCCGTCGCCAACCAAAGGATGAATATGGTGAGAATAGCGGCGCACCATACCTAATTCCACAGTTAGCTGCATTTGCTCAACCAGGCAGGCGAATTTATTTCTGTTTCGATGCCGATGTGAAGCGCACCACGGTTAGAAGCGTAAATAGTGCGATCGCTAAAACTGCCAAGCTTTTCTCTTCGCGTGGTTGTGAAGTCAAAGTAATGACTTGGTATCCGGCGTTAGGGAAGGGGATTGATGACGTTTTGGCGGCTTGCGGTCGTGACCAATTTGATACTATTTACTGCGATGCCCAAGACTTACACCAGTGGAATACCAAGCAACTAAGACGGCTCACATACACCCCAGATTTGAGCTTAAATCAGCGCTACTTGGGTGAGTTGACAATTCCATCAGGCAAGCAGTTAATAAGCTTTAAATCGCCAAAGAATACGGGAAAAACTCACTTGCTCCAGTGGCTAACTGATCCGATAATTCGCACTGGGGAGAGGAGAGTGTTAGTAATTACCCATCGGGTGCAACTGGCAACCCAGCTTGTAAAAAAACTGGGATTACCTTTCATTACCGAAGTGAAACAGACTGAGCAAGGCTCACATTTCGGAATGGGGCTAGTAATTGATAGCTTACATCCAAAAAGCCAAGCCAAATTTAACCCTGATGAGTGGAAAGGATGCTGGTTGATTCTGGATGAAATCATGCAGCTAATCTGGCATTTATTAACCAGTTCTACTTGTGAGAGCGATCGGGTAGCCATAATCAAAAATTTCAAAAAACTGCTGCTTAATGTTGTCAATTATGGCGGGAAAATTTTCATTGCCGATGCTGACTTAAATGATTCTGGCATTGATTTTATTCAAGGGCTGATCGGGCAAGAAATTGACACTTTTCTTGTGGAAAATACATTTAAGTTTGTAGAGCCTTGGCAGGTAAATTTAGTACAGGGTAAGAATCCAGCACAATTAGTAAAAATCCTTACCCAAAAGCTAGAGGATGGTAAGAAGTGTTTTGTTTGTTTGTCAGGTCAAAGGGCTAGTTCTAAATGGGGTTCTCGCAATTTGGAGGCGTACTATAAAAAACTGCTACCACATCTGAGAATTTTACGAATTGATTCTAAAAGTACAACTACTCTTGGTCATCCGGCTTTTGGCTGCACGGATGATTTAAACGAGGTGGTTAAAAACTATGACCTCGTTCTAACCACCTCCACTATTGAGACTGGGGTATCAATTGAAGAGAAACATTTTGATTATGTTTTTGGGATTTTTCAAGGCGTACAAACTACCGATGGTGTCAGACAGCATTTATCACGTTATCGTCCTCCAGTCCCCCGTTATATCTGGCTTAATCCAGTGGGTATTAGCAAAGTAGGCAGTGGTTCTAATAGTGTAAAAGCATTGCTATCAGCTGAACATAGAAAGAATAAAGCCAATACTAAAAAGCTAATTGATTTCGGATTTGAGGAATCGATAGAAGGCAACTTTGAAAGTAGTTGCATAAATACTTGGGCGAAGTTAGGGGCGATTATTAATGATGGGATGAATAGCTATTCCAAGCAAATTATTAGTGATTTGAAAGATGAGGGGCATATAATCTGTGAAGTGAGCGCAGATGAGTTACCGGAAGCCATAGAAGTAGAAGCTACCAAGCAAGCAATTGATAAGAACTGTAAAGAAGAGTACGCCGGACACTGTAAAGACGTACCCGCATCTGAAAGCATTACCGATGAGCAGTTTTTAAAATTAGGTAAGCAAGCTTGTAAGAGTGAAGTAGAACAGTTACAACATCGAAAAGGAGAGTTAGAAAGACGCTATAACATTCCAGTTACGCCGGAATTGGTAGAGAAAGATGATAAAAACTGGTATTCCTTAGTTCGGTTACATTATTACCTTGGCTTGGGTAGGGAGTTTTTACCGGATAGGGAAATAAATGTCATGTCTACTGCTTTGAAAAATGGCGATGGTGATCACTTCATTCCCGATACTAATAAAAAATTGATTGGTAAAAAAATTGATGCTTTAGACTGGATTAACTACCAAGAACTTCTGGCAACGGAAGGATTAAGCAACAATCACCCATTAGCACAAGCAGCATTTGAGAAAGTAAAAACTCATCAGTCCGATTTAAGCTTAATTCTTGGCGCTAAGAGTAATATGTTTCTCAAGCTGACCACTCCCATGCAAGTTTGCCAAAAATTAGCGTCTCTCACTGGGTATAAATTCCCTCGGCTGCGGCGAGAGGGAACACGAGGCAAGCAAGTCTGGGTTTTTGGTGTCGCCGCGCCAGACTTCCAAAAAGATGATGATGGGAATCTGGTTTTAGTTGATGGTCGCGCTGTTCCTGTTAGTGACGGAAGAGAGGAAGTTTTCACAGCATGGGTAGAGCGCGATATCTTAGCCAGAGAAAAAGCAGCCGCCGCCAAACTAGAGGCACAAAGGGCAAGTATTCCAGAAGTCGTAACAGTCGAGAAAGTCGCATCTGTGCAACAAGCTGTATTGCCTGCCTCGGAAGCAATCAAATTAGGCAACGAACAAACAGATAGCCATTTGCCTCTATGGGCTGGGTTAAAGCTGAAATTGCAGCATGATTTACAGGATGCTGGCAGATTTTATCTTGAAGCAATTTCTGAAATTGGGGAGGCTATTGGTATCGCCGAGGGTGAACCATTCTGGAACGGATTTTTGAACCGATGGCACATCGCTGTTAACTTTGCCTGCGGATCTAAATCGGTTGCTTGCGATTGGGTTGCGATCGCCTAACATTGAGGGTGAAATTTTTATACCCTCAATGACCTTTAATGCCCTTCCTGTGGGAATCCTAAGATTAGAAACTTAAGGGTTGAGGGTAGAGGTAGAGGGTTTATATGCCGAAACGTTTAGATGATAAATTGCTTTTTGAAATTGAGCAATTTTATCTTGATCATGAATCGGAAACTTACGCCAGCTTGTCTGAGCGGTTCAGCGTTGGCAAATCGACATTGGAGCGGATCGGGAAGCAGCGCGGCTGGTCGAAAAGACGCGATCAGCAAAGTTCCGATAAGCTGATCGAACAAGCAGTAATTGTTGGTGAGTCATTGGCAAGATTAAGCCCTAATGCCCTGGCAGAATTCGATCAGTTCAGCCAAAGGAGACTTTTGAAAATTATCCAAAAGGGATTGTTAGTTTTTGAAGCAGTGATTGACCAAAACGCTGACAACCCGCGAGTTCTTGCGAGTTTGGCTGGGGGACTTACCAAGTTAGTAGAGGTTCATTTAAAGCTGCAACCATTAACAGCAGCCGATTTAGTTGAAACACTGATAAAGCTTGACGTTGGGCCGCAGGAATTTTTGGCTCAATTGCAGCAACAGCGCAAGTTAAACGCCTTCCAAAACTAATAAATTTACTAGGGATTTTTATGAATCAATCCAAGAATAGGGGCGACATCTTGACCCTTATCAGAAGCATGAAATCAGGTGTACAGAAAGCCATCGATGATGGCTTTCCTGCGGGTGACGATGAAAGTAAATTAAATTTACTGAAAAGAGCAGACGAAACGCGACTATTTACGCAACTCCAGAAATATTGGAAGTTACAACACGGCTGTGATCTGCCAGATGACCAAGAGCTACTCAAAACACGGGAAGTTAAGGAATTTTTTTTGCCACCTGAGAAAACGCCAAGGCAACGCCGAAACAGCACTTTTTAAGCTTTCCTGTACCCTGCGATGGCGTAGGCGATCGCACTTATTCCCAATACCCCACCTATAAGCTAGGTGGGGTTAATTTTGCGATTTTAGGGGGTTGTAGGGTGCTAGGTATACGAATGTACCTGAAAACTGCTGTAGGCGATTGTGGAGGGGGAGTAGGAGCCATCGCCCTTACCCAATGCCCTAAAAATATATTGGAGGTTTGGTTTTGGTAGT
>CAZZZY010000137.1:10458-11133 GCA_964658545.1 uncultured Acetobacteraceae bacterium
ATGGTCTGGTAGTCATGCTTTGGTAGTCATGATAAATAGTAAATATCTACTTATATACAACGCGTGACTACGGTATCAAGCTCTGATACAAAATGCCAATTTCCTAAGTGGTGACTACCAGTCTTGTATAAAAGCAATCATTGCCAAGACAGTGCAAAAATAATCGGCGGTGTGGTCGTGCCACTGGGTAAAATGTGGAGTTAGGATTTGTCAGCGATGGCGTAACCTTTAGCCAAATGACAAACCGTCGTGTTATGATTTTTGCATTCCGCAACCGAACTTTGAAAACCAAATAATACAAAGCTTTCAGATGCCAGTGATTGCAATTAACCAAAATCCCTATTAGGGATTGAAACATCTTTCCGGGAATTAGCTTGTAAAATTTGATGAAAGCAATAATTGCAATTAACCAAAATCCCTATTAGGGATTGAAACCCAGGCACGTACACGATGACGTTACCGTGAGTAGGATTGCAATTAACCAAAATCCCTATTAGGGATTGAAATTTTGGGCGGGAAGTGACAAAAACTGACTTTCGTCATTGTAATTAACCAGCTTTGAGAATTCTGAAAAATTGAATAAAGAAGCTGTCGAGATGCGATAGCATACCTGCTCTCTTGCGATGGCGTACCCGCCCGCCTTCGGCGATCGCAGTCCGCCAAGCAAAGCTCAAC
>CAZZZY010000138.1:0-11124 GCA_964658545.1 uncultured Acetobacteraceae bacterium
CCAATGCCCAATTCCCAATTCCCACTTACAAAAGGAGTTTTGATTTGATGACAGAGGCATTACTTGCTGCTTTGTTTGTATTTGTTTTGGCATCTTTTATCGGCTTTGAAGTCATCAACAAAATCCCACCGACTTTACACACGCCCTTGATGTCAGGTTCAAACGCGATTTCTGGTATTTCGGTACTGGGAGCAATAGTTGCTGCTGGTGCGAGAGAAACGAATGTGTCAGTAATTCTTGGTTTGATTGCTGTGGTATTGGCAACAGTCAACGTTGTGGGTGGTTTTTTAGTGACAGACAGAATGTTGCAAATGTTCAAGAAAAAGGAGATTAAGGCGTGAGCGACTTTTTACCAACTGGCATTCAGCTGACGTACTTAGTCGCTGCATCGTTATTTATTCTGGGCTTGAAAAAGCTGGGATCACCTGCTACAGCGAGGAACGGTAATCTTGTCGCGGCTGTGGGGATGCTGCTGGCAATTGTGGCAACAATGCTAGATCAACACGTGTTGAACTACGAGATGATATTGTTGGGCTTGGCGATTGGATCGTTGATTGGTGCGATCGTTGCTTACAAAGTCCAAATGACCGAAATGCCCCAAATGGTGGGTTTACTCAACGGTTTGGGCGGTGCGGCTTCGGCATTAGTAGCCGTTGCCGAATTCTGGCGGTTATTAGATAGTTCTCAGCCGATACCCCTAGATGTGAACATTTCCATGCTATTGGATGTGTTAATCGGTGGTGTTACCTTCACCGGTAGTTTTCTTGCCTTTGCCAAATTGCAAGGTTTAATTAGCGGTTCCCCGATTACATTTCCTTTCCAGCAACCATTTAACCTCTTGCTTCTCGGTGCTTATATAGTAGGTAGTGCCTATTTAATCATCACACCAGATAGCTTACCCATATTCTTGGGAGTGGTTGGCGTTTCATTGGTGCTGGGTGTGATGTTCGTCATCCCCATTGGTGGCGGCGATATGCCAGTGGTAATCTCGCTGTTGAACTCCTTGTCAGGTGTGGCGGCAGCGGCGGCTGGGTTTGTGGTGATGAACAATATGTTAATCATCGCTGGGGCTTTGGTGGGAGCATCCGGCTTAATCCTCACCGAGATTATGTGTAAGGCGATGAACCGCTCGTTATTTAGTGTGCTGTTCAGCGCTTTTGGTACAGGTTCTAGTTCTGGTGGTGCTGCTGCTAGTGGTAGTGCAATTGATCAAACTGTCCGCAGCATCGATCCTGAAGAAGGGGCGATGATGTTGGGTTATGCCCGTTCTGTGGTAATTGTACCTGGTTATGGGATGGCAGTTGCCCAAGCGCAACATAGCGTCCGGGAGTTGTCAGATCAGTTGGAAAAGATGGGTGTTGATGTTAAGTATGCCATTCACCCTGTTGCTGGAAGAATGCCGGGACACATGAATGTGTTGCTGGCGGAGGCAAATGTGCCTTATACCCAGTTGTATGACATGGATGATATTAATCCCCAGTTTGAGCAAGCGGATGTGGCTTTAGTAATTGGGGCAAATGATGTGGTAAATCCGGCGGCGCGGAGTGATGTTAATAGCCCGATTTATGGTATGCCAATTTTGGAAGTAGATCGGGCGAAGCAGACGATTGTGATTAAGCGCGGGATGAGTACGGGTTTTGCCGGTGTAGATAATGAGTTGTTCTACAAGGATAAAACTACGATGCTTTTTGGTGGCGCTAAAGATATGGTGTCGAAGTTGGTTTCGGAAGTGAAGCAACTTTAACGAACCGCCAAGACGCCAAGGGCGCAAAGTAAAGAAAGAATTTAGAGAGTTGGCTTGCCTTGGGGGTGTGATTCTTCTGAGGCAAGTTTTTTTGTTGGGGAATTACCTCATACAAAGGCGCAAAGAATAGAAAGTTTATTTATTATAGACTTGATAATTTAGGAAAATTTTCAGTTTGGTTATTTTACTTGACATTCCATGTATACTCAATTACTTTTGACTAACAAATTTTAATTTTCCAAGTAAAATAACAGAGTTATGTTAAGTCAAGATTTTTTTAATGATGAGTTTCTAGAAGAAAGAGTTGATACATTTTATGGATATGGTAATTATAAAGGAAATTATTGGTTTATTGGTATGGAAGAAAGAGGAGAAGATTTTCAAGATATTGAAAAAAGAATAAATATATGGTCAAACAGGGGCAGATGTGAAATAGATGATGTTGCAGAATATCATATAGATATGGGAACATGGGACGCAACAATACAACCAACATGGAATAAACTGATTCGCATTGTCTTAAGTGCTAAAGGAACAGGGAATATTCATAGAGAAGATGTCCGTAAATATCAAAAAAACGAATTAGCTAGAAAAGATAAAGAGACTTGTTTATTAGAATTATTACCTTTACCCTCACAATCTCTTAAACATTGGATATATGGTGAATATTCTAATCTTACTTTTTTATCTAATAGAGATACTTGTAAAAATTATTGTCTTGAAAAGCGAATAAATCATATTAGTCAAAGAATAAAATAACATCAACCTAAAGCGGTTGTTTTCTATGGTACTGGATATAAATATTATTGGAGAAAAATAACTGAAAAAATAACGGATGTTGAGTTTTCACCAACTTCAGAAGATTTCTTAATTTGTCAAAATAGTCAGACTGTGTTTGTTATAGCTAAACATCCTGTAACTAGAGGTTTAACAAGTGAATATTTCCATAATATTGGTAGATCAATCGCTGCTAAAATAGCAGAAAAATAATTATTTGCTTAGTTTGTGGTTCGTTTAAAAAAAGCGATCGCTAAATCTCGATCTGACAATTCAGGTTATGTGGAAAAGCCACGAAAAACCTAACCCCCTAACCCCCTTCCCTACCAGGGTTGGGGGAAAATTCAAAGTCTCTCTCCTTTTAGGAGAGAGGTTTTCCAGATAACCTGAATTGTCAGAATCTCGACAGTGCGTGGGCAAAGCCCGCCGCAGGCATCGCCTGCAAAATCTCTACCTGCGATGCGATCGCCCCTTCTCTGTGTTCTCTGCGCCTAATAAGGTTCGTTAAAAAAAGCGATCGCCTGCAAAATCTCTACCTGCGATCGCTCTCTTCTTGTTCTGTGTTCTCCGTGCCTAATAAGGTTAGTTAAAAAGAGCGTAGGCGAAGCCTGCCGAAGGCATCGCCTCCAAAATCTCGACAGTGCGATTATGATTAATTTGGAAAAAAATCAGAATCTAAGGTTTCATCAACAGAAAAAGGATAGTCTTTGGGAAAAATAGACAGAGGAAGACCTGTTTCAATAGATGCTTCTTTTCTAGCGTGTTGGTAACAACTGTCAAAAACTTCCTTGTAATAGTATTTTAAGCTAGGACTATCTACAAATGCTTCTTGTAATCTTTGACGATGTTCATAGATTGTATATAACCAGCTATTAGCTCGGTTCTGGGGTTGAAATTTGTATTTGAGAAGGTGCATTAAAAGCACTCTAAGATTACTCCTTAAAGCATTTTTCTCACTTCTTCCCATACTTTCAATTTCTTCAATTAAATTTTCTAACTCTAATTCTAAAAACTTTTTGTTTTTTAATAAATCAACAGTGTATTCTAACCACAAGTGATAATCTTGTGCATAGAGACTATTTGTTTTAGGAACAGATTGATTGCTCATAATCTTCTCCTTTATGGATATATAATTTTAACATTGTTAGAGGATTTAGCCGAAGCCTTACTAGATTTCTCAATGCAAGCTGATTTAGTGGCTTCGTTGCAACATCAGCAATAAAATATGTATTCTACCAAGCGATCGCTCTCTTCTTCCCTCTGTGTACTCTGCGCCTCTGTGGTTGGTTAAAAAGAGCGATCGCCAAAACTCCACAGTGCGATCGCACAATTCCACAAAATAACTAATTTGACTTACTTTGGAAAATATCGATAAATATCTTTACGATGTAACACACGCTGAAAGATTAGTGTTTCACCGTCAAATACAATCCCGATCCGATAATCACCTATACGAATACGATAAATATCATCATATCCTTGAAGCTTTTTGATATTAGTAATTTCTTCAAAGTTAGCTATTTGTGGTATTTCTTCAAAAGCAAGTACTTTAATCGTCTCATAGTAAGGTGTACTTTTGAGTGCTTTTAAATCTTTAATAAAACTGGATAGATACTGGGTATTCACTCTCTTTCTAATTCGGCTAATGCTTCGTTAATATTTAATGGTATTTCTTGCTCTACTTCCTTGATTGCTAATATCAATCCTTCATCTTCAATCGCTTCTAATAAGCGTAGATAGTCTGGAAAATCTATAATTACTTTACGAATATTACCTTGAGTATCTGTGATTAATTCTTGAGCAAATGGGTATTGACTGGTATTCATTTGGGTATTAGTGTTTGTAATCATAGAGAATTTGATTACCTTTACATAGTACAAGTATAGAAGATTTGGAGTAGGCGATCACTTCGCTGCGACTTTGCGCGAAAGAAAAAAGCGATATCGAAAACTCCCAAAGAGCGATCGCTCTCTTCTGACTCTGTGTTCTCTGCGCCTAATAAGGTTCGTTAAAAAGATCGCCTGCAAAATCTTCAGCGTGCGTAGGCAAAGCCAGCCGTACCCTTCGGGAAGCAAGCTACGCGGAGCGTCTCGTAGAGAAGGCATCGCTCTCTTTTTCCTCTGTGTCCTCTGCGCCTAATAAGGTTCGTTAAAAAGAGCGTAGGCGTTCGCGTAGCGTCTCGTAGAGAAGGCATCGCCTGCAAAATCTTCAAAGTGCGATTGCTAATATATTGGGTGAGAAATATTTAAGACAACAGCTAATGCCTGACAAACAAGTTGCATTTCTGAGTCGGAGAGTTGACCTAGTTTTCTCACTAATCTTGTTTCTGAAACTGAACGTATTTGAAAAGTATCTACACCAGAAACTTTAGCTAAACTGTTCTCTGTGCTTGGTTCTAGCCTTACCATCCAAGGTCTAACAGCATATCTTTCTTTCCAATCTGTAACTGGGACAATAACCTTCAAAGGCAAAATCCCTATAGCATCATCATTGACTATGATACAAGGACGTTTTTTGCTAATTTCTGTCCCTACTGTTGGATCTAAATTAACTAACCAGACTTCACCTCTATACATAATTTTCTGAGTTGTGGAAGTCTTAATCTGAATAGTCGCAAAAGTCTTCTCCCTCTAAGTCAGAGAATATATCTAATTCACTACCAGGTGCATAATCTGCAATAGCTGTCACTGCCGCTAGTGTTAATTGGCGTTTTTGCTCATCTTTGGTAAGTGAGTGTTTTTCTTGAAGAACTAATTGCAGCGCTGACTCAGCTATCTTCAGGCGATCGCTTATGCTCAAACTTGGAAGTGCTTGGAGAATTTCTTGGGTTTCCATATTAATTCATAGAGCAACTTATATTACTAATACTAGTGAAATTATAATAAGCGATCGCCTGCAAAATCTCCACAGTGCGTAGGCGTTGGCGTAACCTCTCCAAGAGTTGCCAGCCGTACCCTTCGGGAAGCAAGCTACGCGGAGCGTCTCGTAGAGAAGGCATCGCTCTCTTCTTCCTCTGCGGTTTGTTAAAAAAAGCGTAGGCGTTCGCGTAGCGTCTCCAAGAGTTGCCCGCCGTACCCTTCGGGAAGGGAGCGTCTCGTAGAGAAGGCATCGCCCTCTTCTCTTCCTTTGCGCCTTTGCGTGAGACAAAAAAAGCGTAGGCGCTTTGTTAAAAAAGCGATATTATGGCAACTTCTCACCCCAACACGGCTTGTCCCAACCGCTTTAGAATCCGCAAGACTTCAGCTAACTCATGTCTTCGAGGAAATAAAGAAAATGTCCGTGATACATCGTACTGCGGAGTGTCTGTGAGAGTGAGCTTGAGAAATACAAACTCATCGCCGTTTGTGGCCATTCCGAACACAGATTTATCGCTCTGAGGATTAGTCAGCATATAAGCTAATAACTGCGGTAATGCTGCTGCTACTGGAATACTAGTTCGTTTCGACTCCACCACCAAAATCCACAGTTTTTCCTGCACAACTAGTGTGTCAATAAAGCCGCGAATCGTTTCATCAGGATCTTCAAGTTCTAATGCAACACCATAGGGTGAGCGAATTCGATATGGTGGATCGAGAAAGCCTGTGAGTTCTAACAACGGCGAAACCACCAAAAGGTTAATCGTACCTTCTAACAATAGACCATCAACTCGATGGTAGTCATAACGCTGCTTAATCCGAGCAATACCCGCCTGTTCTTGTTGGTTGAGTTCGGGTAATTCGTCAATCCACTCATAGAAAAAGCGATCGCTATCAGCTTGAGTTAAATAACAGCGAGTCTGTAAATCGTTCAAGCTTTTAATGGTATCAGTAATTCCAACGCTGGAAATCATCTGCTATTGTCTCATCATTGCGTTTAGTCTAGCATTAGTACACAACGCTTTCCTGTTACCCACAATCTGTCTACGCACTTCTAAAAATCACCAAGCGTAGGCGTTGGCGTAGCCTCTCCAAGAGTTGCCCGCCGTACCCTTCGGGAAGCAAGCTACGCGTAGCGTCTCTTAGAGAAGGCATCGCCCTCTTCTCTCTCATCTCTAACCTACTAAGTCAGCACGGGGTTTAAAAGTTTCAATTTGCCGCAACTTTTCATAAAGTTCCCGTTCTTCCTGACTAATATTTTTTGGGGTAACTATTTGAATTTCCACCAATTGATCGCCACGTTTGCCGTCATCGCTGGGGTAGCCTTTATTCCCTAATCGGAATTTTTGACCAGACCTCACTCCTGGGGGGATAGTCATTTTCACTGGCCCATCCAAAGTTGGTGCTTCTACTTGTCCCCCTAAAACTGCTTCGCTGGGAGTAACTGGTACTTGGCAAAGGAGATTTAAACCTTCTAGCTTGAATAATGGATGAGGTTCAACGGTAATTTTTAAGTATAAGTCGCCACCACCAACGCCTTGATTCCGCAAACGGATGGTTTGACCTGTCACCATCCCTGGTGGCATATTAACTTCTAGCGATCGCCCATCTTCCAAACGAATACGTTCATTACCACCTTGATAAGCTTTTTCTAGTGGCAGGGTTAATCTGGCTTCTATATCTCGACGGGTAGTCCGAGGTGGAGTATTAACTGTATAGGCAACTTTTGTTCTGGGGGAACGAAACGGATCGCTACTATTCCCATTACTAGAATTACTTGTCCCACTCTTATTTTTGACACCAATAACTTGATTAATAAAGCTTTCAAAGTCGGAGAATTGGCTTGGATCTACGTCCTGATTCCCGTTGCGATCGCTAGCCCCACTCTGCCAAGTTTTAGCCTTTGGCGTTTGTTTATTGCCTACAAAGCCTTTTTGCTTCCAGTAGCGGCTAAACTGGTCGTATTGCGATCGCTTGGCTGAGTCTGAAAGGACTTCATAAGCCTCGCCGATATCTTTAAATTTTTCCTCAGATTCTTTATTACCTGGATTGAGATCGGGGTGATATTGTCTTGCTAACCGCCGATAAACCTTTTTAATTTCTTCACTAGAAGCATCTTTAGATACTCCCAAAATCTCATAATAATCGCGGAAATTCGGCAAATTTTGCATAGTCAGTTATTTAAATTTTAGATTTTAGATTACTTACAGCAGGTTGCAAGTAAGTGAGGTACAAAATGCAGGACTTACGTATCAGATATAAAGAGTTTCTGCCCCCTGTCCCCCGGTTACTGAGCGAACGCGAAAGCGTCTGTCTCTAAGAGTTGCCGAAGTATGCCCCCTGCCTTCTAATTACCAATCATTGTCTTCTTCATCATCCCAGTTATCTTGGTAGCTGGGACGGGATTTGCGGGGAGGACGGCTTTCATAAGAGGAAGAACGACTGTCTCGGTTATTGTCTCGACCATAGCCTCTGTCATAGTCCTTACTGTATGAGTCACGTTCCCGATATGTATCTCTGGGAAATTCGCGTTCTTTATCCTTATCACCGCCAGTAAAGATGTCACGGATCGTACCTAACAAATCGTCATCTTCATCTTCAGCATAAGTTTCTCTGACTTCCCGATTTAGCTCATAGAGAGCATCTTGCAAATCGGCGTAGGCTTGATCAATACCGCGATCGCTATTTTCCTTCAGACTCTCTTTTAGGTCTCGGCAAATATTATCAATTCTTTGGCGGCGGCTGCGGGCAAACTGCATACCGAATTCCAGTGCTACTTCTCTAAGTTGTCGTTCTGCTTGGAAAATCAACGCCTCAGAACGAGTCCGCTTTTCTACCCTTTCTTTCCGTTCGCGATCGACATCGGCGTATTTCTGAGCATCCTGAATCATCCGATTCACTTCTGACTCGTTCAAGGTGGAAGCACCTTGAATGGTGATGCTCTGTTCTCTCCCAGTAGTTCTATCTAGGGCTGTAACTTGTAAAATACCATTAGCATCGATATCAAATGACACCTGAACTTGGGGAATCCCTCGTGGGGCTGGTGGGATGCCATACAGCTTGAAACGTCCTAGAGACTTGTTGTTTGCTGCCATTTCCCGTTCCCCCTGGACTACGTGAACTTCCACAGTATTTTGGTTATTTTCAGAGGTGGAAAAAATGTCAGAACGGCGGACTGGGATGGTGGTGTTGCGGGGAATGAGTTTTTTCATCACGCCGCCGATGGTTTCCAATCCCAAAGAAAGGGGTGTGACATCCAAAAGCAGCACATCTTTGAGTTCACCTGCGAGAATTCCGGCTTGAATTGCAGCACCCACTCCCACAACTTCATCGGGGTTGACATTTTCGTTAGGTTCTGTACCAATTAAGTCACGCACTAGTTGCTTCACCATTGGCATCCGTGTAGAACCGCCAACTAATACCACTTCTTCAATATCTCTAGGCGAGAGTCCGGCATCTTTGAGGGCGCGTTTCACTGGTGTCCGCAATCGCCCCACCAAATCACCACACAAACCTTCAAATTGGGAACGCGTTAAACGAGTTTCCAGATGTTTAGGGCCATCTTCAGTAGCGGTGATGAAGGGTAAGTTAATATCGGTGACGCTGACAGCAGAAAGTTCAATTTTGGCTTTTTCCGCAGCTTCCATCAGACGTTGCAAAGCTTGGCGATCGCGTCTTAAGTCTATCTCTTCTGTTTCCAAAAATTGCTCTGCTAGCCAATCCACTATTTTTTTGTCAAAGTCATTACCACCAAGTTGCGTATCTCCACTGGTAGATTTGACTTCAAATATTCCATCACCCACATCTAAAATCGATACGTCAAAAGTCCCACCACCCAAGTCAAATACTAAAATAGTTTCCGTGTCACCCCGGTCTAATCCATAAGCCAAAGATGCAGCAGTCGGTTCATTGAGAATCCGCAGCACTTCTAAACCAGCAATTCTACCAGCATCGCGCGTTGCCTGCCGCTGAGAATCGTTAAAATAAGCGGGGACTGTAATCACTGCTCCTGTCACTGGTTCACCCAAATAGCGACTAGCATCGTCTGCCAATTTCTTCAGCACCATTGCCGAAATTTCTTCTGGGGCGAAATCCTTATTAAGACGGGGACAGGCAACTTTAATATTACCTACTTCATCTTTGCGGATGGTATAGGGTACACGTTTGGAATCTGGACTAAGTTCGGCATACTTGCGCCCAATGAAGCGTTTCACTGCGAAAAAGGTATTTTGTGGATTGAGGACAGTTTGCCGCCGCGCCATTTGCCCAACTACCTTTTCGCCTTCTTTGCTGAAGCCAACTACGGAGGGGGTTGTTCGCATTCCTTCTGCATTGGCAATCACCACCGGCTTGCCACCCTCCATAACGGCGACTACTGAGTTGGTTGTACCCAAGTCGATGCCGACTACCTTGCCCATGCGCTACTCTTCTCCTAAACTGTTTTATATATTTATTATGATTGGGCGAAACTACCTCTAGCTGTGTGCTATGGGATGAAAACACCTCAATGGTATAATAGTCATCATTAAGGCAGGTGAGCTAAAAAGCACAGCTAGAGGAGATAGTTGCAAGACTAGGATAGCATTGACGATGATTGCTGTGTCCTGGCAGCCTCAATTCTTGTTATCCAGCTACTTCCATGCACTGGTTCTGCAACTTAGTCAACGGATCTTAATCATAAATTTCTGCAACTTTTGAGTGCCTGAAAACCTTAATATTACCGCTATTTTAAACATTTGAATTTAACAGAGCGATTACAAACTTCCCTGAGTGAGATAGCGCGAGAACGCGATCCTTACATGGCAACGGCTGGACATTTTTTTGTTCAAGAGTACATCCGCCAGGAATTTTCTCAATGGGGGAGTGTGGAAATCCACACCTTTGAAGTCAGGGGGAAAGCTTGTAAGAACTTGATATTAAATTTACCCCCGCAAGAGAGACAACAAAAAAAGGATTTGCCACCGATTTTAATTGGCGCTCATTATGATGGCGTTCCGGGAACACCTGCGGCTGATGATAATGCTACAGGTGTGGCGGTGTTGCTGGAATTGGCCAGAAAGTTTGCTGCCCAAGCGGTAAGATATCCCTTAAGGCTAGTTGCTTTCGATATGGAAGAATATGGCTTATTGGGTAGTGCTGACTATGCAGCCCTGTTGCACCAGCAAAAGCAACAGATACGCTTAATGATCTCCCTAGAAATGCTGGGCTATAAGGATTCTGCACCTGGTTCGCAAAATTATCCCCCTCCTCTGGAACGCTTCTATCCAGACAGAGGTGATTTTATTGCTTTAATTGGCAATTTGCGGACATTGCCTGATTTGATTGGCATGAGCCGTAATATTCGCAAAGCTGGCGTAGCTAGTCAATGGCTACCTGTTCCAAATCGAGGTTTAATAGTTCCTCAAACCAGACTTAGCGATCATGCACCTTTCTGGGATTTGGGTTATCCGGCAATGATGGTGACAGATACGGCATTCTTGCGAAATCCAAATTATCACAAACCTACTGATGCGATCGCTACTTTAGATTTAGATTTTCTGAGCGGTGTCTGTGAAGGGTTGGAAATTGCGATTCGACGGTTGTGAAAAATATTAGACATATCCAGAAATTAAATATGCGTTATCCATAACCCAATACGCTTGGGTTAAGGTTAAAACCTTTTGCCAAAGTCAATTTTTTTAACGTAGACGCGGAGCGGCTTCCCGCAGGGTACCACAGAGGCGCAGAGAACACAGAGAGAACAAAGAA
>CAZZZY010000139.1:0-11074 GCA_964658545.1 uncultured Acetobacteraceae bacterium
TACTCCCCACTCCCAGCCTACGCAAATAATTTCAGAAATCAAATCGGATTGCGATATAACTCTTACAGTCGCCGCACTAATGGCTGACCATCTTTGACTTCACCAACTAAAACTAAATCGACACAGTTAACGAAGATACCATTTTCCAGAACACCGGGAATATTATTTAATGTCTTTTCTAGTCCGGCTGGATCTTCAATAGAGTCAAATCTGACATCTAAGACAAAGTTACCTTGGTCAGTGATCACTGGGCCAGCTTTTCTTACACCCATGCGGAGTTCTGGTTTACCACCGAGTTTTTTGATGGCATTGGTAACAGGAGTAATTGCCATTGGAATCACTTCTACAGGCACTGGGAAACTAGAACCCAAGCGGTCTACCAACTTACCACTATCTACGACGACGATAAACTGTTCTGCCAAGTAGTCTACGACTTTTTCGCGGGTATGTGCTGCACCACCGCCTTTAATCAAATTTTTCTGCGGATCGACTTCATCTGCACCATCAATGGCAATATCAATGTGGTCAACAGCATCCAAGGTGGTGAGAGGGATACCGTACTGCTTCGCCAGCACTTCTGACTGAAACGAGGTAGGGATACCAATGATATCTTTGAGTTCACCAGACTTGAGGCGATCGCCCAAAAACTGAATCGTATATGCTGTAGTTGACCCCGTACCCAACCCCACAATGGAACCCGACTTGACTAGGGCGGCGGCGGCTTTGCCAACTTCTTGCTTCATCAACTTTACGGGATCTGCTGCTGCGGTCATTGCCAAAACTCCTGAAAAACTGACTATAGTCCATAGTAGTGGGCAGATAACATTAAAAGATGAAAGATAAAAACAAGTTTTTGCTGATTTATGCTGCCTTTCTTAGGAACTTACAACAAATAAAACATTTACATAGCAATACTTCAAATCAGTTCTGACCCCCATTTGTTGTATACTTCTGTTGAAGTTGGCGAAGATATGAATAATTAGGATTAGACTGTGGTAGTTGCGTTGGCTGCTGCACATAGCTACCATATATAGACTGTGGTGGTTGCGACGGCTGCTGTAAGCCATAATTACTATATCCCACAGGGCTTGTGGGGGTGACAACACTTTGACTTGGAATTTGACTAGAGTAAGGTGAAATATTACTTGGTGCAGCAGAGGTGACTGGGGATGTTACTGGTGCTACATTAGGCACTATCTGACCACTATTTAAAGTATTGTAGGAATTTGGTGGTAAGTTGTTACCCGTTGAAGTATAACTAGTACCAGTAGTTAACCCAGTACTAGGCAATACCTGACCGTTATTGAAGTTATTGTAGGGATTTTGCTGCAAGTTCGTACCCGTTGACATGTAGCCTGTCCCTGGAGTTAACCCAGTACTTGGTAGAGAATTCTGACTGGGTAAACTGTTGATGGGTGGCATTAGCGTTGTTCCTGGAGCAGAGACTTGGCCCAAGGCATTTGGCACAGTTGCAGTACTATTGGAGCTAGACAGCTTCTGATTTGTCGATTGGTTGAGGGCTGATTGCAGAGGGCTGATGGAGACAGAATTTTGATTCTTGTCGGTTTGATTCGTGAATCCAGTTTCCAGGCTAGAGGATGTTGCTTCCTCCCCTGTTGGTTCAGACGGCGCAGTTAAGGTATTAAGACCTAAAAACTGGTTATTACTATCAACCGACCCCATCCGCAATGAATTTTCTGCTTGTACGACAAAGGGATTTTTCAAGGTTGGGGGAGTATCATCCTTAACGTCTGAAGCAGGATTTAGTTTGGTATCACTTTCGGACTTTTGTTTGTTAATTACATCATTTAATAGGTCTTTACTGTTTTTTGCCTCAGTATTTTCATGAGGGGTATTTGGCGTTACTGAGAGACTTGCTTGCTCAAAGTCATTAAACAAAACCGGCAGGTTATCAATATCAGCTGCAATGGCTCTATTTTCTTCTGAAAGGGAAGATTCATCAGGCGTTTGTGAAGGGACTTCGTTTTTTTGCTTATAAACAAAAATATCTGGGTTTGACCAGTATTCCCAGGTTACTAGCCCTACTACAGATAAAAAAATTCCAGTTCCCCAGAAACCAGGTCGCCCTAAATTCCATAACCTGGCTCTGAGATAGCGTAAGTAGGCGGGAGGATAATCACGATGTGGCATGGGATTGGTGATTGAAATTTACTCGAAATTGGGAAACCTTGAAGGAAGCTGAAGACGTTGCTGTTTAATGCTTTTGCTTTCCTCAACAGGAAATATCTCAACTGAAGTTGGATAGTGATTTCATCCTAACTTCTCCATTAGTTATTAGTCATTACCAATAGATATATAGTAGTCAAAAATTTACTTTTTAGCGGCTGGAGTCCTTTGGGAAGATTTTTGAGAAAGTTATGGCAATTCATGATTAGTTTTTGGGCATTGGTCACATTGGATATCATCATGAGTTGACAGTTGCTCTAAGTTTATTGTTGTAGCTGGACAAAAGTTCAACTTTTTTGACTTTCTAGTTAACAAACTGTGCGCTGCAATACTTCGATACATACGCCCTTGAGGGCGCTGTGCCGCACTGTACTATTTACCAGGAGACTACAGCAATGATGAGAGCTGAAGATATCATGACCAAAAACGTAGTTACCATTCGCGGTTCGGCGACTGTTGCTGAAGCAGTGGGGCTGATGAAGGAAAAAAGATTGCGGGCGCTGGTTGTGGATCGTCGCCATGACAATGATGCTTATGGTATTGTTACAGAAACGGATATTGTCTATAAAGTAACTGCCTACGGTAAAGACCCAAAGCAAGTGTGGGTTTACGAGATTATGAGCAAGCCCTGCATTGTGGTCAATCCCGATTTGGGTGTGGAATATGTAGCCCGGTTATTTGCTAACACTGGTATTCACCGGGCACCTGTAATTCAAGGCAAGCTGTTGGGCATCATCTCAATTACTGACATTTTAACCAAAAGCGACTTTGTGGAAGCGCCAAAAGCGCTATTGCTGGAGGAAAGAATTCAAAAAGCCATTGAACAGTCTCGCGCTATTTGCACCGAACAAGGTGCTTATTCTAAAGCCTGTGCAGCCGCCTGGGATGAGGTAGAAGAACTTCAAGCAGAAGCAGCTCATCAGAAAGCTGAGGGGATGGTATCAGCCAAAGTCTCTTTTGAAGAATACTGTAAAGAAAACCCAGATGCACCGGAATGTCGAAATTATCATCCGTAATTGAAGTGTGAGGATGAGGGGAGATGGGGGAGATGGGGGAGCAATTATTATTCTTCCTCATCCCCCTCATCCCCCTCAATTTAGCGTTTGGCAACTCGCATCAATAAGAATATACCTATTCCCAAGAAAAGAAAGTTGGGCAACCAAGCCCCTATAAAGGGAGAGAGGGCACCTGCTTGCGCGATCGCACCACTAATAAAGAAAATTAAGTAGTATGAAAAAATAACTACAACGCTAATTCCAAAGCTGGTACCTCTTCCAGTTCGCTGGGGTATGCTTCCCATTGCTGCACCTACTAAGCCAAAAACTACACATACAAAGGGTAAGGAAATTTTTTGTTGAATCCGCACTTCGAGTTTACGAATTTTTTGGCGATCGCCACCGAGAAGTTCTACTTGTAGTTGATCTAGTGCTTCGGCAATATTCATCTCACCATAGTCTCGGTTTTTTTCTGCCAGACTTAATGGCGTGCGCGGTAGTTGCAGTTGTTGGTGTTCAAATCTAACGATGTTGCGATAAGAGCGATCGGCAGCCACAAAATAGATGGTACCGTTGTAAAAATCCCAGACGCTTTGAGAAGCATTCCATTGGGCAGATTCCGATACTACTATTTGATTCAGATTTTTTGTTGAGCGGTCTATAATCGTCAAACCTGTCATCCGCTTACCATCAAACTGGTCGGCGTAAAACAAGCGTGACAGTATCCTATTCTTAGAGCCATCCGCCTGGATAACATCCTGATATTCAGGATAGAAAATATTTTGCTGTTTTAAGGTTGGCTTGTCTGATTTGAGGGCTTTATCCAGAGTCATCGCCGCTTGGTAATTTGCTGCTGGTGCAATTTGTTCGTTAAACACAAATGTCATTCCTGTAACCACAAGACTCAACATCACAGCAGTTAGCACGATACGATAGACGCTGACCCCACAACCACGCAGGGCAATTAGTTCGCTCTCGCTAGAAAGACGACTGTAGGTCATCAAAGTAGCCAGCAGCGTAGACATGGGGAAGGCTAAAACGATAAAGTTGGGAAACTTTAACAAAAAAACCTGAATGGCAATGTCTACGGGTAGCCCAGACTCTACGATTTTTCTGATGAGATCAAATACAGCATCAATAGTGACACCAAGTGATGAAAAAGCTCCGACACCAAACAAAAACGGCGCTATCAATTCGCTGGCAAGATAGCGATCCATGATCGTAAAAGGCAGCAGCGAATGGAGACTGTAGAAAGACGCGAATTTCTTTGATATCATAAGTAATTTTAATAGTTAAATATTGGTGATTTTGGGGAATTAAAGTATACAGAAAGAGGTAGGAGTAAAACAGTCTTTATATTTAGTTTTGAAGTCTAAGTTCTGTACATCACCTAGTTGCAAACTACTGCATTTAGGATCAAAGTTTAATTCTCAATAGCTGAGAAAGCAGAATCAAATAAATTGATAAATAAAATTAAATCCAAAAATAGCCTTTGAAATTATTAACTAAATAATTGTAAATTTAGACTTGAAAATTATCCCCTAAATAATATTGCCGCACGAGTGGGTTGCTGTAGAGTTCGTCAGCAGCACCAAAAGCGAGAATTTGTCCCTCGCGCATGATGTAGGCGCGATCGGTGATGGCCAGGGTTTCGCGGACATTATGATCTGTAATTAAGATTCCCATACCGCGATCGCGCAGTTGTGCGACAATGTGCTGAATTTCTGAGACTGCGATCGGATCAACTCCTGCAAATGGTTCATCCAAAAGTAAAAATTTTGGCCCTTCTCTTCCAGCAGCTAAAGACCTTGCTAATTCCGTCCGCCGTCGCTCACCACCAGAAAGTTGAATTCCTTTGCTATTGGCTAATTTTTCCAACCGAAACTCCCGCAGTAAGGTTGTGAGTCGCCTTGGCCACTCCCATCGGGGGACATTCGTTTGCTCTAGCACCAAAAGAATATTATCCTGTACTGAGAGTTGGCGAAAAACACTTGGTTCTTGTGCTAAATAGCCAATACCCAGTCGCGCCCTTTTGTGCATTGGCATTCCCGTCACGTCCAGATTACCCAGCCAAACTTTTCCTTGATTGGGTTTTTCTAAACCTGTAGCAATGTAAAAAGTCGTGGTTTTACCAGCCCCATTGGGGCCTAGTAAACCAACGACTTCGCCCTGAGCCACAGAAAGATTGACACGATTGACAATTACTCGCTTGCCATAAGATTTGTGAATATTCTCTAAAACAATTTTCACGCTGGAGGCACCCTTTATTGATGGTAGATGCTAATTAGAAGGCTTCAAAGGTGGTGTTTTTGGTACAGGTGTCGCAGTTTGTCCATCGTTATTTGATTCTTGAACCATGTAGATAGACTCTACCTGATGGTTAGATTGGGGTAAAGCGACAAATCGCCCTTCATCAATTAAATAAGTTACCTTCTCTGCCCGGATACTGTTACCGCCCTGTTGCAAAATATAAACGTTACCACTGAAATCAATTCGGCGTTCTTTACTAAAGTACTGTGCTTGGGCAGATGTTGCCTGAATCTGGCGAGCAGGATACAACATTTGCACATTACCGCGAGCCGTGACTACTTGATTTTTCGCGTCATATTCTTGCACATCAGCGCGGATAGTGAGAGGGCGATTGTCTTTAGATATTTGTGCAGTGGCGGTTTGCACTTGGGTAGGGAAGACAAAAGCGCCCCAGAGTGTAACTGGCAGCATTAAAGCTAATCCAAAGCGACGCATCTGGGATATGGGTAATTGATAGCGGGGAATCATAGTAATTGGGGATTTAGGATTTCAGCTTGCATTCTAATTATCTCAAGTACTTTATCCAGAGATGAAATATACAATCTGGAGTGATTTCCGATAACTACTGGCTTAAATAGTGACGCTACACCCAACCTCAAGGTTTCAGGTAATTGGTATCTGAGTGAAAATAACGTAGGCACAATACCCAGAGGGTACTCCGTTGGAGAACTCGTAGAGTAGCCGCTTTGCATCTACATGAATTTTGCCTACCAAGGATTTTGGGCAACGCATAACTTAATCAATAGTTAGCACAATTCTAGGCAAAGATAAGACTTGACTTTCACCCAGATCACCAGCAGTAATCTTATCTGGCCCTATTTGTTGTAATGTCGTCAACAGTGCTGCGCTCTCACTCAATAGCTCATCTACGTCAATGCCGCTGTAACTAGATGGGTAACGGCGTAGCCGATTGCCGCCTTCTCCAAGTAGAATTACTGCACCTCGCCAGTTGCGATTCTCCAAATGATACAGCGCCACAGAAATTTGGAGAATGCCTTGATAAAAGGTTTTTTCGGGTTCGCCAGCTTCAATCCACAGAGCCTCTAAAGTGTCATGACAGGCGTAGAACTGACCAGAATTGAACTGTTCTACGCCTTGCCAAAACTCTTGGGGGATGGTTTCGCTCATCCCATGCTGTCTCGTACTTCTTTAATTGTTTCGAGAGAGATGTCTTGTTTTTCTCCAGCAAACTCGTTGTCAGAGGTGAGAAATAACATACAGTGGCACTCTTTGCGTTCTCTCATTGGCACACAGGGACAGTTCCAATATGTGGCGTGAACTTCAGCCTCTTTATCTTCGTAATGGCGACAGGGACATAAAGGCGCACCTAGTTCATCTTTATGTTTTGCTAGTCCTTCAATCACAACTGCGGTAACAGAAGGTTCAGAACAGAAGTATGTTCCAGTCCGCTTGGCGTATTGTTCGGAAAAATGCCGCATTGCCTCTAGGCTTTTATCGCTGGATTTTGTGTTATGTTCTGATGTGATCATGTCGCTCATAATTTAAATATTTCTTTGCATTGTAACTCAGCCTCACCAGAGGATTACTGGGTGTATTTCCCCAACCTTGTTTTCTGCAATTGTCTTAGCTTGGCTCAAAGGCTGATATGTCTGGTGTGCTGGGATCAGACAAAATCTAGGAAATTACAGAAGTTTAACTTCTAAGCTAATCAAAATTCAAGTTGCATCTTCAGACATAACTTAAAAGTCAAGAGGTTGATTTATTCTCATCAACCAACAACGCTGTGACGCGTTTAAGCGAAGATGCCAAGCCAAATCCCTCTATTAGAGTTATGTCAGGCTTTGTTTATTTATACATTGTGCTGAATTATCTTCATCGTAACTTTATGAAGCTTCATGAAAGAACTAAGTAATAGCACTTATTAGTTTTTCGGTGTGGTATATATTCTGAAATGTGCAAACACAAAATTATCAAGAGTTACACCTACTAAACACATGAGTATTTCAACTGTTGTGAAAAAGTTATCGACTGCTGCGATCGCAGCAACAATCATTGTTTTGGGAATGGGAGCAGTAGCACAAGCAACTGTTTTAACGTTTGATGATCTAGGTGATTATCTACCGCCTATATTTATTCCACTTAATTTTGTTTATATTGCAGAGATTCCTAACGGCTACGGTGGATTTAATTGGGACAATTTTTACTACATAGATGGCTCATCTTCTATCGCTACACTTACAGGCTATAACAATGGTAGAGTGTCTGGAGACAACGTAAGCTTTAATGACTTCGGAAACCCTGCTGTAGTCAGTGGTAGTACTTTTGACTTCAACAGTGCTTACCTAACAGCTGCTTGGAATAATGGTCTTTCGGTTACTGTAGAAGGTTTAAAGGATGGCGCAATCCTGTATTCCAAAACTGTAGTTGTAGATACGACAAACCCAACTTTAGTTAATTTTGATTATTTTGGTGTTGATGAATTAAGCTTTACGTCCTTTGGTGGAGTTGAGCCAAATTATCTTATAAGTGTAGGTGGCGGGACGCAGTTTGCGCTAGATAACTTTACCTTTACATCTGTTCCCGAACCGACATTCCTACCAGCCCTACTAGCAGTAGCTACTTTAAGTGCTAGTCCAGTATTAAGACGTAAACAAGCTAAAGCAAAGTTAACTCAAACCTTGCCGAGTGCCTAGAAGTCGTGGCTATACGAATGAAGCCCATCTGCATAAGCTAAAAGCTTTATAACCTGTAAAGCTAGGCTTTGTTAGTATAGCCCTTCTAGGGTGTGGTTTTTTGCCTAAAGTATTGATTAATACGAATGTAATGTTTTTTGCAGTTGGGGTTGCAGTGGGCGATCGCTTTGCAAAACTATACCAGGGCGCTCCCAATTGATTACCTCTTGTTCTGGTGGTGAGGAAATATTTGGCCACAAAACCCAACGACTACCTTGAGGAAGAGTAGCAACGCTCAGGGGGTTTTGAGTTAGCCAAATCAAAGGATGGCTTTTAGGAACTACTGAACTGGCATCTTCTAGGGCTGTGGTTGCTGCTAAGGTTTCTAGTACAAAACGCTCGCCTTTGATTAAATCTGTCGATGCTGTCCAGAGTTGCACCTGTAATTGCTGTTGGTGTGCGTAAAAGTACAGTGAAGCTGCGGCAATTACTGCTTGTTCAAAGTTTTCTTCTTCCCAATTGCTAGCGCTGTCAAGGGCAATAACTATTTCTTGTCCACCTGTTACCATTTCTAACTCCCGCACCCTTAATTCGCCATAGCGGGCGCTAGTCCGCCAGTGGATAAGACGGGTAGGATCTCCAAGGCGATAAGGACGGAGCGATCGCACCAGCCCCGTTGTCGCTGTCTGCAAGGGTCTACCACGAGGATCGCCCTTTTTACTCTCTTCTTGCCCCATTTCGTCTACTAGGGGGCAGGTTGCCAAGGGTAACACTGTGGGATAGACTATCGCTGTGGCAGCGCAATCACGCTGACGGCGACACCAAAACAATCCCAAAGGCGCACCAGAGCCTAGTTCGACTGTGTGCCAACGATAAACACCCCGGCGCTGGGTAGGGTAGTAATATACCCAACGGTAACTACCTTGGCTAGGAATCGCTTCGATTGCCTTCTGTATTGGTTTCCCTAAAACAAAGGGTAATATATCCTCGATTTGCAATAAGCTTACAGGCTGCTGTGTCTGATTACGGATTTCTAATTCCACAGTTAGGTCATCGCCGACTGACACAGGTTGCATGGGACGACGGGTGATGGATAGACCTGTGAGCGATCGCGGTGGTAAGATGGCTGCTACACCCAAAAGGGCAAAACTAATACCGCTAATGGCATACAGCCAACCAGCCATTGTATTGATACCTGCTCCAAAAAAACAAATAGCGGTTGCTGCTAGTACCCAACCGCCATAAGTAGGGGCACAAGCGCGGGTTTCTAACCAATTGGTGATGGGTTTGATGATTTTCATGTTTCTTTTTTAACCCAACACCGCCAAAAATTCACCAAAGTCATCGCGCCTTGGAAGCCCCAAGATGCGACTTTGGGGGTAAGGCGCAGGTGATTTGAAGACGCTCGCAAGCTGGCTCTAGGCGAACGCGAACAGCGTCTGTGAAAGCTAGTCGCGCTTGATAGGTTTGATTCTAGCGATCGCTTGTCGTAACATTTTTGGCAGCCAAAAAAGATAACAATATACTTGTTGTACCTGACTATAAAGGGAGAATAACTTTGCTTCACTCAATAAAGTATATGGTCGAACGGTTCTGAGAATTTTTCCAAATTTATCTTCAGCCACAGGTTGAATGGAACCGCTAACAAAATAATCTTTTAAATGTGGAGGTAAGCGCCAGTCAATTTTAGCATCTGGCTGATGGATTACAGGCTCAACATTTCCTCGCCATGCAACTCCCATAATTTGCATAGTGTGATACACCATTGTGTTCCATCCTTTCTCTTTTAAGTAGTCTAAGCCTTGAGCTACATCGGGAGAAGCCAAATCATGAAATAAAATTAAAGCATCAGATAAAGCAAGTTGTTCACAAATAATTGCATCATTTAGTGGAGCGGGTGCTTCGTGATTACCATCTATAAATATCAATGACCATTTACGTTGAAATTTATTTGCTATCTCTTCTACTTTTTGAGGGCTATATCCTGGTATTAGATTCACAGATTCTTTAACGCCTGCCGACTTTAGCGACTCTGTGACGCTTTCATAAAATAGTTGTTCGGATAGCATAGGATCGATTACATCTAGCTCTACTCCTCCTAAAGCCAAATGACAAGCTGACCAACCCATCCAACAACCTATTTCTAAAGCTTTTTTTCCCTGAAATTTTAAGGCAGTATTGTATAGAATATGAGCTTCATCTCTACTGACAAATCCTACACCATGCTGTCGCTTATCCACGTACCAGTTATGATTAATATCCCGCCGCAAGTAAAGCCAAAAAGAATCATATTTATTTCCCAAAGTTATATTAGGAAAACATGAATCAGGCTGGATAGTGGAAAATCCTGACGAGACATAATCCCCATTTGGCAATAAGTTTCCTTCAATCATTTTTACTATTTTTTCACTCATAAGTTACTCTCTAAGTATTTGAAAGCTAGGTTTCTTGGTTACGATGTCACTTCACCAATTTCTCGAAAAACGCCATCGTTCCTTTAAAAAAGGCAGCAGCATCACGTCAAGAAGATTATCATATTCTCAATAAACTCAAGAATAATCTCATTAAGCTATACTTGTTGACAAATAAATGCGATCGCGTCAGTAGATTGAGCAATGAAGGCAGGAGGAAAATTGCCCTCTGCAAGAACTACACTTCGGCAAAGCTCTGTTACCACTGAGCCTTGCGATGCCTTGAGCCTGTCGTTGGCGCAGCTTAAGAAGACAAGGGTCGAAGTGTATAGGTCGAATCCCCAACTGATTTACTCTTCCTTACTGCTGCATCCTTCAATGGGATTTTGCTTGACCGAAGAAGCGGAGGGGCAGGGAGCAGGGAGCAGGGGGAGCAAGCCCTGACCTGGAGCCGTGGAGCGAAGCGGAACATGGGTATGAAGCCCCGCCCTTCTAGGGCGCTCTTACTGGGGCGGAGTACAAGCTCCGTCTCAGTTTT
>CAZZZY010000140.1:0-11070 GCA_964658545.1 uncultured Acetobacteraceae bacterium
CCAATGCCCAAGTCCCAATGCCCAAATCTAAAACCATGCTTAACACCCCACCCAATCAGTCTTGGGTGGGTTATTTTATCCTAAAGGGTGTGTGTCACAATTATTAACAGTTTCGACACGCTAAATCAAGAATTCTAAAAGTAGGCGTCAGTGATGGAAGTAATCTATCAGTATGCCTGGCTGATTCCGGTGTTCCCTCTTTTTGGGGCAATGCTGGTCGGTCTAGGGTTAATCTCGTTGAATCAGGTGACAAACCGCCTCCGGCAGCTTAACGCTGTGCTGATTATCTCCATGATGGGAGCAGCTATGGTGCTGTCGTCTGCCTTACTGTGGAGTCAAATTCAAGGGCACGCGCCTTATATTCGCACCTTGGAATGGGCGGCAGCAGGTAATTTTCACCTGAGCATGGGCTACACTATTGACCACCTGACAGCCCTGATGCTGGTGATTGTCACAACAGTAGCCTGTTTAGTCATGGTTTATACCGATGGCTATATGGCTCACGATCCCGGTTACGTGAGGTTTTACGCCTATCTCAGTTTGTTTGGCTCCTCAATGTTAGGTTTGGTGGTCAGCCCCAACCTAGTCCAGGTTTATATATTCTGGGAATTGGTGGGAATGTGTTCCTACTTGCTGGTCGGCTTTTGGTTCGATCGCAAGTCAGCAGCAGATGCCGCTCAAAAAGCGTTTGTAACTAACCGCGTGGGCGACTTTGGTCTGTTACTTGGCATTTTGGGACTGTTCTGGGCAACAGGAAGCTTTGATTTTCAGATTATGGGCGATCGCCTCGCCCAACTCGTGCAATCAGGTTCGATCAGCAATTTTCTCGCTGTCCTATTGGCGATTTTAGTTTTCTTAGGCCCAGTGGCGAAATCAGCCCAATTCCCCCTCCATGTCTGGCTACCAGATGCAATGGAAGGCCCCACCCCCATTTCCGCCTTGATTCACGCGGCAACAATGGTGGCGGCTGGTGTTTTCCTCATTGCCCGGATGTACCCAGTATTTGAACACGTCCCAGCCGCAATGAATGTCATTGCCTTTACTGGGGCATTTACGGCGTTTTTGGGGGCAACCATTGCCATTACTCAAAACGATATCAAAAAGGGCTTGGCTTATTCCACCATTTCCCAACTCGGTTACATGGTGATGGCAATGGGCATAGGTTCCTACAGTGCCGGATTATTCCACCTGATGACCCACGCCTATTTCAAGGCGATGCTGTTCTTGGGTTCAGGTTCAGTAATTCACGGTATGGAAGGCGTTGTTGGTCACGACCCCGCCTTAGCCCAAGATATGCGTTTGATGGGCGGATTGCGAAAGTATATGCCTGTCACCTCAATTACCTTTTTGATTGGTTGCTTGGCAATTTCTGGGATTCCACCTTTCGCTGGTTTCTGGTCAAAAGATGAAATTCTGGGGAAAGCTTTTGAGGCTAACCCATTTCTCTGGATGATTGGCTGGGTAACTGCCGGGATTACTGCTTTCTATATGTTTAGGATGTATTTCTCGACATTTGAGGGCGAATTCCGGGGTAATGACGAGAAAATCAAGCAAAAGCTCAAGAAGGCTACGGCCACAATTGTCCTGGAATTAGAGTCAGGAAAACCAGCCCCGAATTTTGGGCCTGGGGCGATGAAGAAAGGAGAATTGGCGGCAACTGGTGAGCATCATGACTCCCATGACTCCCACGGGCATCACAGCGACTCCCCCCATGAATCGCCGTGGACAATGACCCTACCCTTGGCACTGCTAGCAGTGCCTTCGATTTTGATTGGTTTGGTGGGAACTCCCTACGCCAATTATTTTGAACAGTTTATCTTTCCTCCTAGCGAAACCCTTTCCGAAGTTATAGAAAAGACTTCCGAGTTCAATCCGACGGAATTCTACATCATGGCGGGGGCTTCAGTCGGAATTTCTTTAATTGCGATTACCCTGGCTTCGCTGATGTATTTGCGCCGGAAAATTGACCCAGGTGCGATCGCTGCTCAAATCAAACCACTTTACGAGTTATCCCTTAACAAGTGGTACTTTGATGACATTTACTACCGTGTCTTTGTTCTCGGCTTACGTCGCCTAGCTAGACAAGTGATGGAAGTTGACTTCCGCGTTGTCGATGGTGCTGTTAACCTGACGGGCTTTTTCACCCTTGTCAGTGGCGAAGGTTTGAAATACCTAGAAAACGGTCGCGCTCAATTCTATGCCTTGATTGTGTTTGGGGCTGTTTTGGGCTTAGTGATTGTCTTTGGTATCACCTAATTTTAATCGGGGTGGGCGATCGTCCGCCCCTAAGTTTTTTAAGAGTCTAATTTAGACTCCTTTTTTTTGGCTGATAGTTCAGTAATGTAATATACAGTCTCCTAGAGTACTCAAAAACCTCCAAGTTCAGAAAAAGGCAGCGAATAGGCGAATGATAAAGAAGAAATACATTTACTGGCAAGATGATGATATGTGGTTAGGTTATCTCGAAGAATATCCTGACTATTGGACTCAGGGTGAAACCGAAGAGGAGCTAAGAGAAAATCTACTCGATATTTACAGTGAATTAACAAGTGGAACTATCCAAAATATTCGTAGAGTTGCAGAACTTGAAGTTTCATGAAACGAAGAGATTTAATCAGTAAGCTTGAAGGAATGGGTTGTATCTTCGTTCGTCATGGTGGCAAACATGATTGGTATCAGAATCCAATAACAAAAATATCTCAAGCTGTTCCTAGACATAGGGAAATTAAGGAGCAACTTGCAAAACATATTATTAAGATGCTTAACGATGAAGCAGGCTAATGCTTAGAATAAAAGGTATTTACTATGACCCTTGAACAGCTTGAAGCCGAAGTTCTTGCACTTCCAAAAGATTCTCAAGTGATTTTATTAGCAAGATTACTGGAAAGATTGGGTCAAGAAAGTGGAATAGATCAAGAAATTGCGGCTAGTTGGGCTGAAGAAGCCCAGAAGCGTGATGAAGATATAAACACTAATCAAATTACTGATATTTCTGCTGAAGAAGTGTTTCAACGAGTTCGTGCATCTTTACAATGAAAAGAAATTTAGTAGGGGATTTAGACCCCCTAAATTTTGTTAAATATTCAAGTCTTCTTTTAGATCATCTGGCGGTTCAAACATCATCTCAAAACCTCCATTGGGAATAATTCGACGCAAAAATCTTAAATGGTCGTCTGCATCTTGGCGATTAGCAAAACGGGCGACGGTGTGAGATTGGGTAATAACTACAGTTTTTACTATCACCCAAGGCTGATTTTGGGCGCTAACTGGTTTTATCATGGTGAATGTCTCCTTTTGTTAGGGAGCCAAGAGCCAGCAGGAAGCGTCGGAAACTTATTTGCTGGCTTTTGACAAGATTTGTAATTTTGTTGCCGGGTTGCTGTAAGTGTGAGTGTGTTTTCATCGCTTCTAAACACTCTCATCTCATAGATTTTGTGCTAAAAGCTGGGTTGCATCATGGTCGTGAAGTCCTGGGACAACTAGCCATAGCCACATCCGGCACTTGAACAAGTGCAGCGATGCCTACGGCGGTAAACTACGCAGTTCTTCACGGAATATTTGATTTCTGTGACCTTGCCAGTGTCCAAGGTGTGCAAGTTGTTGTTTGGCGCAGGTTGGGCAGAGGTCGCCTGGTTTTCCTTATTCATTTTACAATGTAGATTGTATATTGACAAAATTAAAACTTACATTGTAAAATGTCAACAGACAGACCCAAGAATTATTTTGACTTCTAACCTCTTTCTATGTATTTGAATCCAGCCTGATCAGCAACTAAAGTTAGATATTTCGATGTAGCGAGAGTTGGCTGATAGGCGCTGTTTTCCCATTGACTGACTGTTTGCTGATAGACACCTAGCCTTTCTGCAAACTCTACCTGTGTTAAACCCATGTGAAGACGCAGTGCTTTGATTAATTCGCCATTCCACAGTACAGTGTCACCTTTAACCTGAACTTGAAAGTTATTAGGAGGTTTATAAAATTTTATTTGCTGTTTGTCAAAATCAACTTCTTCAACGCGATATCCTGCTTCTGTCCAGGCTGAAGCTTGTAATGCGCCTTTGCTGCGATTACTCCACCATGCCCGTTTATTTCTTGCTGATTCAGGCAAAACATCATTTATTAAAGTCTCAATTTCAGCAAATGATAAAGTTATTTCATTTTGATCATTGCCACGTAAAAATTCTAGGAGTGGCTGGTATTTGCTGCCCTCCTTCATGTCACCTCTTTTTCTCCCAATATCATTTTATCCACACTTTTTTCACTTTATAAAAGCTATCTTTTTTATCACTTGATTACTCTAAAATTACTTGGTGATTAGTTTTCTGTCATGGAAATCTCCTACATGGTCTCGCTGTACAAGAAACCGATGCAATATTTTTTTATGTCTTGAATTAAAGTTTTTTCAGTTTTAGTGTAACCAGTGAGATATCTAGCCTGCATCATAACTATTTATTTAGCATTTAAAAAAGTTTCTATTAATTCACTAGCATCTTTCATAAGCTTTATTGCTTTTTGCTGGAGTTCTAAAGCTTTGCTTTGTTTATTTTGCACGGATTTTACCAACCTTTTTTGTTCTTCCAAAGGAGGTAATGGAATAGGTAAATCTAACAATTGAGAGATAGTTATCGACGGTTGAATGCTACCTATAGCTTTCTGCTGTATCAAGTCTTTGCCAAATGAAGAATTAAGAAATATAGATAAATACTGCGGATAGACTCTTTCATTTAATTCTAGCTTTGCTAAATGCGATGTAATATTAGCCGGTTCATCAAATTCATAAACAGCAGAGATATTCATATTAGGACGTACAAATAATGCGACTAAAACATCATTTCGCTTAACGGCACTCTTGTATAGCTTCTGATGCTGTTCCCGTGAAATAAACTTATTTGCATTGGTGATAATAACTCCTTCAGGAGTTATACAACCTAATGATAATACTGGTATTTCTTCTGATGTAGTGTTGAGTATTGCAGAAAAGCCTCGCTCGGTTTTTTTCACAATTTCTTTTATAGAAAAGATTGGATATTTGATTTTTTGTAAAACTTCATCCGTTTTTCGATAGGCTGAAGAAAAAAGTGAGAAATCCCATCTTCTTTTTTTCAGTACTTCACTCAGTTCCACAATTATTTTTTCCATACTCAATTTTCGCACCTAGCTAAATCATCAATTACTTCTTGTATTTCAACAGATATTAATTTTTGATTTTGATTGCTAGTGATACGACCAGTTTTGTCATAACCAATATCATCAATTCGTGCCATGTAAATTTCATAATCCTCATCACTTTCAGCGTTTACTTGCTCAAATTCTCGCTTTTCTAAAAGAATTACACTAGTCTTTACACCAGCACCGTATGGCATGAATGTCTCTTGAGGCAAACTAATTACTGCTCTCAGTCTTGTCCATCGTAAAATCCAGTCGCGTACATCTTGCATTGAACTATTTGCCAATATTCCATCAGGTAATACAATTGCTAATTTACCTTTTGGAGCAAGATATTCCAAACAACGATTTAAAAAAGCAACTTCTTGAGGAATACTTTTAACAACTTTGCCATTTTTCTTTGTCACCCCATCCCGTTCAGCAAAGTCTTTTAAAACACTTTCATTTGTCAATTTAGAACCAAATGGAGGATTAGTTAAAATCATCGTCAACCCTCCTAGATAAAAACCAGGATATTCTGGAAGCCCCTCCGTAATTCCTCCTGTAATGTTACCCAATCGCTCCAGCGAATCCATTACCTTTAAATCGGCATATTGTGCGCCATTTATTAAAGTATTAACTCGCGCTACACGCATGACATTTCGAGAATATTCAGCCCCAAATAAATGATTATCTCGAAACTTGATAAACTCTTCCGTTGGTTCTTCAGGATTAATCCCTTCAGCACTACCACCATTATTTGCTATTGCTTTTGCATACTCCTGCTTACGTACATAATCCAAAACGTGCGTCAACATCCGCGCTGAACCGCAAGCAGGATCACCAACATAATCATTTACTGTATGTTTACCACTGGTTAAAATCGCATAACGGGCAGATAGTGAAGCACTCATGTAAGCATTGAGTCGGTTAAGATGATCAACCCAACCTTCCCCCTCAGTTCCGCCAACTTTTTTATTTGGTTCCATAGCCTCCACCATAATGAAGGCTACATCCAAATTACCTACAGAATCAGCATAACGGTCATCGTAAACTACAATGTCTACACGTCCTTGATAGCGTCGCCCGCCTTGATGAGTTCCTTCGGCAAAATCGGCATTTAGTTCTAGTTCCATTGCCTCTAGTGGAACACCGTACTCTTCTAGTAAAATCTGAAGCGCCCACATCGTCACAGGGTCTTCTGCTGGACGCACATAAGAACCATCAGCTTTAAATAACTTCCGTAGATTTATATCCTGGCGATAGTTCTGTGGGATGTTAGCCGGATTTTGGTAAGGATTAGTGAAATCGGAGAAAGGCATGAAGTTATGGCTATGGGAGACAGATTACACAGTAGATAAGTGATATGGTATTCTGGGCGATCGCTTAAGATAAAAATTAATATAAGCCCAAGATTCACCAAAATAATAAGTTTATCACTAATTATAATTTAAAAATAATTCATGTATGTATTGTCAAAATCTAGTTTTCTCCCGTCATGCTATCCAACAAATGTTTTATCGCCGCATCAGTCAAAAAGAAGTAAAAACTGCGATTTCTTATGGAGAAGTGATAGAAGAAAATCCTGATGATACACCCTACCCCAGTTATCTAATATTGGATTTTATAGAAGGTAAGCCGATTCATGTTGTATTTTCCTACGATGAAGCTACAGATACGGGATATGTAGTAACAGCTTATATTCCTGATACTAATATTTGGTTAGATGGTTTTAAAACTAGGAGACAAAGATGATGAGATGCGTAATTTGTCAGCACGGAGAAACTAAACCAGGTTTAGTAACTGTGACATTAGAAAGAGATGAATGTATTATTGTATTAAAAAAAGTTCCAGCAGAAATTTGTGATAACTGTGGTGAATATTATTTAAGTGATGCAGTTACCGAACAGGTTTTACAAAAAGCAGAGTCAGCTATTAATAATGGAGCAGAATTAGAGATTATTAGATATGCAGCTTAGTTTTCTTATTGGCGTTTCTGCTTTAGCGATGGGTTTGACTACGCGATCGCTCAAGGTAAGCTTTGTGAAATCTCTCTTTTAGCAGATTGGGCAGATGCAATCAGTTGTTGTTGAGTTTTCTTAAATGATTTATTCCATTTCAATTCATCTTGCAAATCTTCCAGGTACTCTCGGAGATGTTCTACAACTCTTTCTTGCACATCTTCAGATAAAGATTCCATCATCTTAATTACAGTAGCGATCGCTGGAGATGACATAATAGAATTTCCTTTATCAACTTTCCCTGTCTATTTTACTAAAAAACTCAATCAAATCGCCTACTGTAGTCCCAAAGCTCTAAAGCGGGGAAAATGGCTTTCAATTTGTGCGATTATCATTATGGTTAGTTCTCCTGTCATCCTTTTTTTGCACCAAATCGCTTTTTTAACAATCACGCATACAGCATTGTGTATTTTTAGCGATGGGTTGGGCTATGCGATCGCATCGTTAAAATTCTAGCCTAGTATGTCGGGTGTGTTAGAACGGAGTTCATAACGCACGATTATCCAGGGTTGGGTGCAGGGCGGCTGTGTGCGCTTATAAAATTAATTGACCAATGCGTTTTAATACACTTAGTACTTGTGGGAATTCTGCATCTCGTTCAATTGATAATGCATAAGAACGAGCATATTTTGGCTTTTCTTGCTGAACTAGCTTAACAAAAACAAACTCTCTACCGTTGACAAGTAACCCAAACGTTGGTCGTTCGATATTGGGAGTATCAAGCATATAAGCAAGTGCTTGGGGTAATGCGGTTAAGACATCAAATTTAGTGCTTTTAGATTCAATAACTAGTACCCAAAGACGTTTTTGAATTACCAAAACATCAATGTTACCTTTGACTATTATGCTTTCATCTACAGCAGAAATATCAGTAGATTTTTCAGTTTCAATTTCAAAAGGTGGCTGATAAAAACCTGCTAAATCTAGCAGTGGAGATAGAACTACCATCTTCACCGCTTCTTCTGACATTGGACGACGTTTAGTTAAATTTAAATAGTTACTTTTAACTCGTTCGAGCGAGAGATTTTCTGCATCATTCACCGATGGTAAATCATTTATCCATTCTGGGAAAAAACCAGCATTTGTAACCAATTGCAATCCAAATTTTTCTTCTAGTTCGTAAAGGCTGATGTCCCGCGCTTGGATTGTTTGTACCATAATTCATTGGCGAACAATAAATACATCTGTATTATACATGATGACTACAAATTTATTTTGTGCGATTATCATTATGGTTATTTCTCATGTCATGCTTTTTTGCACCAAATCGCTTTTTTCAACAACCAGCAAACAGCATCGTGTAATTTTAGAGATGGGGCAGACTACGCGTAGACGCAAAGCGGCTTGTCGTAGACATCGCACCACTAAACTATAATTTTAGCGGCTTTTTTCGGGTAAATTTTTGACTTGACTGGGAGTATCACAACCCACATACCGCACGCCCAAGTGTCAAAAGAGACTCCCAACAGAAGAAACGGGGGATTGCCAATTTAATTAAATCAACCTAACGAGGAAGACGAAATCCCCAAAAAGCTGTTACTTAATAACTAGTGACTTTTTGCCAAACATGATTTTGATAGCAGACTAATTGTGATGAATATAGCTAATTTTCCGTGGCTGACGACGATTATTCTGTTTCCGATAGCCGCGTCGCTACTTCTTCCCATCATCCCTGACAAAGAAGGCAAAACAGTGCGCTGGTACTCCCTGATCGTGGGGCTGATAGATTTTGCACTAATTGTTTATGCTTTTTATACTGGGTATGATTTCTCCAATCCAGATTTGCAGTTGGTGGAAAGTTACCCCTGGGTACCACAATTGGGTTTGAATTGGTCAGTAGGGGCAGATGGCTTATCCATGCCCCTAATTATTTTGACTGGATTCATTACCACGCTGGCGATTTTAGCAGCTTGGCCTGTCACCTTCAAGCCCAAGCTATTTTTCTTCTTGATTTTGGCAATGTATGGCGGTCAGATTGCCGTGTTCGCTGTCCAGGATATGCTGTTATTTTTCCTGGTGTGGGAACTGGAACTAGTACCAATATACTTCCTGCTGTCGATTTGGGGAGGTAAAAGGCGGCAATATGCAGCAACTAAATTCATTTTATACACTGCTGGCGGTTCGCTGTTTATTTTGCTGTCTGCCCTCACAATGGGATTTTACGGCGATACGGTGACGTTCGACATGCGATCGCTCGCCTTAAAAGATTTCGCCCTGAATTTCCAACTAGCCCTCTATGCTGGCTTCCTGATAGCTTACGCCGTCAAGTTGCCAATTATTCCCTTACACACCTGGCTACCTGATGCCCACGGTGAAGCGACAGCCCCTGTACATATGTTATTAGCAGGTATTCTCTTGAAAATGGGCGGTTACGCCTTAATTCGGATGAATGCCCAAATGCTCCCCGATGCCCACGCTTATTTTGCCCCAGTGTTGGTGGTTTTGGGGGTAGTTAATATCATCTACGCTGCTTTGACATCCTTTGCCCAGCGAAACCTAAAGCGAAAAATTGCCTACTCGTCAATTTCTCACATGGGCTTTGTGATGATTGGTATTGCCTCCTTCACCGATTTGGGATTGAGTGGGGCAGTGTTGCAAATGGTTTCTCACGGGTTAATTGGGGCGAGTTTGTTCTTCCTGGTTGGCGCAACTTACGATCGCACCCACACCCTGATGTTGGATGAAATGGGCGGTGTTGCTAAGAGAATGCCGAAGATTTTTGCTATGTTCACTACCTGTTCAATGGCTTCTTTGGCATTGCCAGGGATGAGCGGTTTCGTAGCAGAATTAATGGTGTTTGTTGGCTTTGCTACTAGCGATGCTTATAGCTCTACCTTCAAAGTCATTGTGGTGTTCTTGATGGCAGTGGGAGTAATTTTAACTCCGATTTATCTGCTGTCGATGTTGCGAGAAATTTTCTATGGAGAAGAGAACAAAGAATTAGTTTCTCACCAAGCTTTGATAGATGCTGAACCCCGTGAAGTATTTATCATTGCCTGTTTGTTAATTCCAATTATTGGTATTGGTTTCTATCCCAAACTGCTGACTCAAATGTATGACGCGACAACTGTACAATTGACAGCAAGATTGCGTGATTCCGTGCCGACATTAGCACAGCAAAAAGACGAAACAGTAAAGGTTTCTTTGAGTGCGCCGGAAATTGCTAATTAAGTTGCGATCGCTAATTTAGTTTAAATATTGATTGCTTTGAGGGCGGGGTTTTTACCTGCCCTTTTTTGATGTAATCATAAATTATTCATCAAACTATATCTTTTCTTGGGGGTTAAAGCTAAAGCTGTTTTTCAAAGTTAACCCCTGATTCGGTAAAGCAAAAAAAGCATCGAACTGAGTTAAAAAAATCCTGTATGGAGTAAATCAGTAGATGCATTTTTTACAGTTTTCATAGAATATAGATTTTAAGCTGATTGATTTGTTTGCAACCAGTTAAGCAAATCTTCCATAGCAGTAAAATCTAACAAAGCTTCGCCAAGGGTTTCTAATTTATTTAAAGAAAGAGATTGGATACGCTCTTGCAATTCTGGTGATAATTCTCCCACTCGTCTTTGTAATAACCTTAAAATAAGCCGTTGTTTACCTTCTTGTTTTCCGCGCTCGTAGCCGATGCGCTCACCTGTAGTTATATATCTCATAGTCCAATACGCTTGGGTTAAGGTTAAAATCTTTTGCCAAAGTAAATTTTTTTAACGTATACGCAAAGCGGCTAATCTTCGAGTTCTCCAACGGAGTACCCGCAGGGTACCACAGAGGCGCAGAGAACACAGAGAGAACAAATAAATGCTTAACTGAACTGTATTGTCTCATAGTCCGCTCCTACTCAAATTGTTTAAACTGATTGATTTGTTTGCAACCAGTTAAGCAAATCTTCCATAGCAGTAAAATCTAA
>CAZZZY010000141.1:0-11052 GCA_964658545.1 uncultured Acetobacteraceae bacterium
CACTGTGCCATTTGTGGGGCGATTGAGATAGTTAAGGCAGCGCAGCAAGGTTGACTTCCCAGAACCCGATGCTCCTAGAATAACAGTGAATTGACCTTTAATAAAATTAAGGGAAACAGGCCCAAGCCCTACCACTCCGCCTTTATAAGTCACACTTAAGTGGTCAAGTTGAATCATATTTCCTAGCCATTCTAGGTATAAAGCTGGAGCTTTCCGAGAGGCTCTACCTCTCGGAAAGCCACTGGAGGCGGAACACCGTTATAGGCAACGAAAAATCAAGCCTTTTCAGCCACTATTTCTGTTTTCGTTCTGATCTCGGCTCAATGCCTTATTCACAGTTGCTTTACGTTCGAGTTTGCCCCAGCCAACTACCGAACCTTTGATGGCGGTGATCGTAGACTTAATGACGACGTAATACATTAACTGACGGTAAAAGAAGCGTTGGGGTAATAACCAAATGATTAACTTCCAATCTTCTTTACGTTCGAGTAAGAAACCGATAAATACAGCAAGAAAATCAACAGCGAGGAAAATGAAATAGAACCAAATTAAGTTTTCTAAGCCATTTGTGGAATATTCGGCGGGTTGTTGGTGTTTTTGCCATATTGCCCAAGCGATCGACCCAATCATCACCACGTCCATTAGCGGCGAGATTAAAGGCAAGAATAATTGGAAAACTAGAACGTTCGGGATGGCAAATAGTCCGAGCGCACCATACTTTTTACGGAATATGGTGTCGCGGTGTTTCCAAGTAGCTTGGAGGGTTCCAAACATCCAACGGAAGCGCTGTTTGAGGAAGCCTTGAACACTATCTGGGGCTTCGGTCAGCGCGATCGCGTTCTCTTCGTAGTCGATTTTATAGCCCATCCGCAAAATTGACAGGGTGAGGTCGGCATCTTCGGCTAATGTGTCGGTGGTGTACCCTCCTGCCTTCACAATCAGTTCGCGTCGCCATGCCCCAATTGCACCAGGGACAACACTAATGCAGTTGAGTAGTCCAAAGGCCCGGCGCTCGAGGTTCTGACTGGTGATGTATTCGAGGGCTTGCCAGTAGGTTAGTATGTTGATGCGATTTCCGACTTTGACATTGCCTGCGATCGCGCCGATTTGAGGGTCGGCAAAGTGGCGGACTAAGTTGGCGATGGCGTTGGGACGCAGTATGGTATCGGCATCTAAGGACACAATTATTTCGGCTTGAGTTTGAAGAATGCCGTAGTTTGTGGTCTGCGCTTTGCCGCTATTGGACTTGGTAAATACACGGATTCGCGGTTCATCGCCGGATTTTTCAACTACATCTTTGTATGTGTTGTCGGTGGAGCCGTCATCAACAATAATAATGTCAAAATTTGAATAATCCGATCGCAACAGCGAATCAATTGTCCGACAAATAACTTTCTCTTCATTGAATGCAGGTACGATGACACTGACAGATGGCGAATAATTGAGTTGATTTTTGAAGCTTTTGCGACTCTTCCATTCATACAACGCTAGTGCTGCAACAAACAACAACCGCATCATTGAAAGCCCAATCCCGACAATGAACAGATAATAGATCGTTTTATTCAAGCCGTTCATCAACAAAAATGCAGTTCCGTCAAATCTTGCCGTCAGCTGCTCTTTTGCAGTAATTGCTGGCATTACCTGGTCGCGCTGCAAACCAAGCAAGTTAGAAATTGTCACCAGTTCAAAGTTGCGCTTTTGTAACTCTTCGATAATTTTTGGTAATGCTGCTACAGTTTGTGAGCGATCGCCTCCACTATCATGTAACAAAACTACGTTACCTTGACGGCTGGTTGCTTGCTCGACGACTGCATCGATAATCTTATTCACTCCGGGACTCTGCCAGTCATTCGGGTCAATCTGCATCCCAATCGAGTAGTATCCCATATTACCTGTATATTGAAGTGGTACGACTTCCTCAGGTGTTTCTGGTTCTATATCTTCGGCGTATGGCGGTCTAAATAACAAGGTACGAAGACCGAGTTGACCTTCTAACAACCTTTCGGTGGCATTGAGTTCTAATTTCAACTGATTGTGAGAAGTAATGGCAATATTCGGATGGGTGAAGGTGTGATTGCCGATTTCATGCCCTTCGTTGACGAGACGGTGCAGTAAATCGGCGTTAGCGTTGGCATTCATCCCAATTACAAAGAATGTTGCCTTGACTTTGTAACGCTTAAGTGTGTCCAAAATTTCGGGAGTAAAGCGTTCGTCGGGACCATCATCGAAGGTAAGGGCAATTTTGTTTTTGCTATCTCCACCCCATCGGGTAATTTGGTAAGCGGAAGGATAGGAAATTAATTTCTCGCCGACTATTAAGCCTGATTTCTTATCATAGGTAATTTGTCTCTTACCATCACGAGGTGTTGCTGTCACCTTTAATACTTCACCCTCTCCTTCATAATCGATATCGAAACCGTAGCGGATCGGTTCAATATTTTTTGCGGTGGTTTGGTCGAGATGTGTTTGTGAATTAAATACTTGCCAAATCGAAGGGTCTTCCGAACCCATCCTCCATAATGCAAAGCCTTTTGCACCTTGGTTTTTGGCTTCAATTAGTTGGTTAAAGGCTGTTACTGCATCGAGATACCAAACATGGTGTAAGGCATCTTTATCATCGTAATAGTCAAATGTTGTGTTTAGGGTGCTTGGGTCTAATGTAATTTTTCCTTCTGATTCCTGCGCTGTTTTCAGTGATTGTTGGAAGGAAATTTCTTCACCGGAAGTTGTATTTGCTTTCCAGTCATAACCGTAACTACCAATAGCGACTACAAATTTATTGGCAGGTAATTCATTGAATCGATTCCGTATATGTTCGGCATACCAATTTTGCGAAGCGATCGCACCCGATTCGCCGGAAGCATCATGTTCGTCGTAAGCCATCAGGATGAGATAATCATTAAATTGTGATAGTTGGCGGTAGTTAAATGATGGATTATCTAAGGGGACTGATTGTGAAATTTCCAAGCCCAAAGGATGAAATTGGGCATAGATTTCGCGCATAAATGTAATTAGGTTTGCTTGGCTGGAGTCGGGCAAATTTTCAAAGTCGATGTTGATGCCAGCGAATTTATTTTTGCGGACATATGCGAGTAGTTGCTGAATCAAATTACTCCGTGATGTAGGTTGATTCAGCATTTCTACCAGCTTTTCACTGTTCCAATTTTGAATGCTGTTATCAAAGTTGTTAATTAATGGCATAATCGGCAGATTAGGGCGATTATTTTGAATGTAGGTGATAACTTTTTGTTGCTTTACTTCATCATCCTCAGCAATTGTGCCGTCGGCTTTATCTAGATGCAGCCACTCTGGCATTAGCTTATCGAGTGTTTTTAGATTCTGCTTGAGTGATGTAAAACTATTGTCATCCCAATTAACATAAAAACCAATAATATCTGAATCGGCATGGACGCTTGCAGTATTTACTACTTTCGAGACATTAATATTTGACTGCTTTTTGCCTGGATAGAAGCGAGCTAATATACCGTGTGGTGACTTGATGTCTGATTGTTTAACTGAGAAAAATTTATGTGCTTTAAATATTTTATGTACGGGAGATAAGCTTAAGTTTGGTAAATCTGGCTGAATTATCATAGTTGCAATTAAGACTAGGACAATCAAAGAGAGCGTAAAAATAAAGAATTTCGATGTCCGTTTAAACCACCGCCAGCGAAAATTATTAGGGTCGTAAAAAACTGGATTTCCTTCTTTTTTAGGCATAGTAAATAATCCTGAATATAGTTGAAAAATAGGCAAGGGAGCCGGGGGGCAATGCAATACTGCGTAGGTTTTGCATTTTCAACTCGGAATTGGGTTTTGGGAAAAGGTTAAAGGTTTTTTCTTTCCCCTTTCCCCTTTCCCTGCCTCTTCATTAAATTGGATGCTAATATGAGCTAGGATTAATTTGTTGTAAACAATCTTGAATTTGATGTATTCCACCCCACTCTTGGAATAATTTTGCACCTTGGTTATTAATTTGGGCTATTTTTTTTGGTTTACCATTTCCGGATCCGGGGAAGAATACGTAAAATATCCCATCCGCAATTCCCCCTTCTTTAGGACTTGAAGGTATTTTTAAGGCATTGGCAAGAGCAATCGAACCTTCACCAAAGCGATATTCTTCAACCCCACCAGCAAAGAAAAGGCTTGTATCAGCAAATATTGCATAAGCAATTTTACCGTTTTTGCTATTGTAAACAACAGCTAAATCCCCGAGTTGAATTTTGGCAATTTTCAAAAATTCTTCATCGTTATTTTCGGGAAGAACAACGTAAGGAATTTCTGTGGAGTCAACATAACGTTTGGGGTTGGTTCGTTTTTTGGTTTCATCACAGAGCGCTGTTGTCGAAACATAATAACCTGGATATGGGTCTAGTTTTCCTTGAATTACAAGTTTACCCTTATCTATGACTAATGCCCACCAATTGCCGGGTTCTCCAGCATTTTTTAAATCATCTATACCTTTATCTTGAGGATGGTAGGCATTTGCGGCACCGTCTGCATCGATTGCAAGTCCAGCTTTGAAGAAGAATCCTGGTTTATTTTGCAGTTTCCAAATAGTGTATTTACCGTGCTCAAAAAGTTTGGATAGCAATTGACTCCCCTTTGCGGTATTTGGTGGAGTTTTGGAATCTGATATCAGAGCGATCGCACTACTAGTCAATGCCGAACCAGTCATGATTCCGTATTTTATAAATTTTCTTCTTAGCATTGGGGTATGAGTATCACATGGATGCTGTTGGCAAAATATTTCTTATCCAAAGCTTTCATACTGAACTCTTGCTGTAAACGTAGTCTCAAGCAAGTAGCAGGTTCCCGTGGGACGATGTTGAGAAGTCTCTATATTATACATGGAGTAAATATAGTATGCCTGATACTAGAGGCAACAGCAGCGATCGCCTTGGGTGGTTACGCCATTGCTACAGCGCTGGTGTCAGATCGAGCTATGTCTGCCCCGAATTGCGATCGCGCTTCCTATGCCTTTGCAATGGCATCGCTTCCATTGGGTTTGGGTTGGTTCATTTCGAGATCGCGCTTTGTTGTTGAAGGTGATCGAGACAAAATAAGGCTAAGAAACCCCATAAAATAGATTTTCTTCGTAACTGCCTAAGTGTAGAGATAGCCGAGACGTTGATTTTTCTAAGATATTTTTAGTTTCGGTGTTTTTTTGTAACTTTTTTGCCGATTCTCAATCAATCTTAGCGACACCGAACAGTCCGCCGCAAGTATCGCCAATACTTGCCAAGTTTCACGCGCTTCATATTTGGCAAGCTTTTTGCCAGAAATCAAATAAAAATCATTACATGCAGCAATGCAACACCAATATCCAACATCCAAAATCCGAAGCTGACTATGGTGTTGGGAACTTTTTTTTTACGGATTTGGCTCCTTTTCTATCCAGCAATTGTGCTAATTCAGTTGTATTCAATGACTTGACAAGACTTAAACCAAGAGACTTACTAGAAATGCTTTGAGTGTAGGCGGCGTTCAGGTAAGGGGTGTATTGTGGCCTTCCTGCAACATAAGTTTGAAAGAAAGGTAAACTTAAAACATTAATGTAACGACGCGCTTGGGGAGCATCGCCAATCATATCGGCAGGTAATGCTACTTGTTGATTTGCAGGATTGCCATTACCAATGGCGGAAAAGTGAGTACCACCTACAAGCATGACGAGATACTTTTGTGAATTTGCAAACCCGGAAAAAGGTAGAATTTGCTCAGATAAAGCTGGTGCAACTGTATCATCACTACTGCTGACAATCATTACTGGAGTTTTAATTTGACTTAAGCCAGCTTTGCCGAAAATAGAACTAGTAATGGGATTAACTGCGATCGCAGCTTTCACTCTCTCATCCCGCAGGTTATAATCTTTGCCAGACTTGCTGATGTTCAATTCTAAAGCGCGACATTGGAGCAGTAAAGACATATTCCAGGTTTTTTGCAGTGCTGCTGGTTGACAGTCTTGTTTTAGCTGCTCAAAGTTGATTTTAGCGCCTGCCAGGGCTAAGGCTGTGTAGCCTCCCAAAGATTGACCAAATACTCCGACTTGTTGCAGATTTAACAGACCTTTAAAGCGTGAATCAGATTGATTATCTTTTTCCAATTGATTCAGTATATATGTTATGTCCATTGGTCGGTCTTTAAATTCACTTGGTTCTGCTATTTCATTAGCGCGTCCATTTAGCAGAGAATGTAATTGTTTAGCATCGCTACCAGGATGATTAGGAACGACAACGGCAAATCCATAAGAAGCTAGGTGAGTGGCTAAATATTGAAAGTTGCTACTATCTAAACCCAAACCGTGAGAAATCACAATTACGGGTGCAGCATTGTGGATATTGGGAATGTAAACATCAGTTAATAAAAGCCGATTGCGCCTTAAGTCGAAAAACTTCAGGGTGTATTTTTGCGACTTAAACTTTCCCGGAACCTTTAAATTAGGCAATTGCGAGAAATTTGGTTGTGAAATGGTGGCAGCTTCTATTTTAGACTCTTGAGAAACTACTGCGATCGCTTGATGGGTTTGGTTGACAAGTTTCTCCAATTCCGTAGCTATTTCCAAAGTCTCTGCGACATCAAGGCGAATGGTGCTGCTGGGATATTTACGCAACACATTCAAAAGCGTTAAGCCTCCTGATTCAGCAGAGGCTAAAATTAGTGCCGAACGCAAAGTGCCAAGTTCTGGTTGACTGGTTTTAATGACTTGCGCCAACCGATGCAGTAAAAATTCTCCTTGCGGTGTGTAGAGAAGTTGCGAAAGTACTACCGGACTAACTTTCACACGTTCAAGTAAAATCCGCCGCAATTCTGGAAGCTGTTGTAGAGGCAGATATTGCTGATAGGCTGCCAAGTCTTCGTTAATTACACCTGTTTTAGCGTAGTTTTCTAAAGTGTTGACTGAAATAGAAAGCTCCAAAGCTGAATAAGATGCATAAATCCGCTCTGCTGCCAAGACGGAATTACTAATTCCCAGCGTTGGTAGCAGTGTTGAAAGAACCAGCAATAGGGAATTTTTTCTGAGGCTGCTGGCCCAATTACCAAACAAACTATTCATCGCTCAACTATTTCGGTGGTCTGGTTTTATCAGGTGTTGGCTTTGGTAGTTATTCGGACACCCTGCTTGGTTTACTTAAAGTTTTTAGCCTCAATTTTATCAAAACAGAATTTAGGAGTCAGTCGTTATAATTCAGGATGAATTGCGAATATAGAAAGCTTTATCTGACTCCTAGATTCTGATTGTTTAATTCTTCTTCAAGAATTTTTATCTTGGCTATAAAATCAAAAATCAGATACTACAGAGTCACACAGATGGGTAAATTATCCATCTTACAAGAGGCTGACTCCCGTAGTTTGCCTTCACTATCAAATCATAACAAATAAAAAATCCTCTGCCTCAGTATTTATGTTGTAGCTTTGAATGTTGCACGAATTCACTAAATTAAAAAACCAGTGAAAATCCTGATAATCCTGACTATTAATCAGCTTTTACCCAGTGCGATCGCTACTGAACCTACGACTACTAAACCCGCTCCTAGTATTGCGATAAAACTGAAGTGTTCTGGTGGTATCCAATTAGGTGCAATAACTGATACAACTGCAACTAATATTAATGTCACAATAGGAGCTAAAGCTATTACGGCACTCACCCGTGATGCTTCCCAATTTTCTAATGATTCGGCAAAAGCACCGTAAGCGATTAAAGTATTCAAAGCACAAAAAACCAACATTCCTAAATGGAAAATATCAAGTATAAAAAGTGATTTGACTCTGGCTAGAGGAGTGAATAATAAAGCACAACCCCCGTAAATCATCAGCATGATGCTAGGGGAAGATAAATATTGTAATAACTGCTTTTGTGCCAAAGCATAAATAGCCCATACCGTTGCTCCTAGCACAATCAAAACACTACCTAGTATATATGTGCTATGCGCTGTAATTAAATTTGTTAGTTGTTCACGAAAAAATAAAAGATAACCGCAAGTCATTACACTTACACCAATCCATTGATATATCCGGTAACGTTCTTTAAAAATTACCAACCCTCCGAAACCTAATAAAAGGGTAGATAATTGAATGAGAACTTCAGCATTAGCAGGTGATGTAAGTGCTAAACCTTGCATGAAGAAAAAGTAATTCATTCCTAAGAATAATGTAGCGATCGCTAATAATTTCCAAGAAGCAGAATGCAGTTGTTCTAAATTTGGTAATTTACCGCGTATTCCTAAATACACAAAAAGTATTATAAATGATACCAAAAAGCGAAACCAAATGATGGTATAGACATCAAGCACTTGCAGAGTTACCCTTAGAGCAATCGGTAAAATTCCCCACAATAAGACCGTCAATAGCGATAACGCTAGTCCTAAGCGCCACCGACCAGAACTTTGATGTAGTGACATTCAAATATCCTACTCAAAGTAGGGCAGAAAGAACGACAAAATCAGCATTTCTCGTTTGGTTTAGTTTTCAAGACTCAAAGCGATGTCTACGACGGGCTGCGCCTACGCTAAAAATCGTGTCAATAAGCAGGCATTAATACGACTATTTTCCAACCTATCGAGAATAAAATCTTTTTGTTGACATAATGCTTTTGCCATAGCTTAATTAATGCAAAATCAATTTAGAACACCTTATTTACCCTACTCAATTGATTTGTAGTCCTAAATCAGGACGTTGTTTGTTTACATTAAGTTCGTAAATTGCGGTAATTACTTTACATGAATATTAAATTTCAAACTTCTTCGTAAATGTATAATTCGCTCTAATGTTATTTACTTACAAAATATTATGGGTATAATCCCCATATTAAGCTTAGTAGTCTTTACTACAGGCTTGTCGATTTACTTGCTACTGACCTCAAAAGGTCGATTTTTGCTCAAATCTGTGGTGACAAAAATAAAGCGCCAAGAGTGGAGATTCAGATACGGCAAGCTGAACTACCTGAGATCAAGATTTTCAAAGACTATAACAATTGCTGCCATTATACTGGCAGCAGTAATAGCTGGAAATACTGTATCAGCCCAAGTTACACCGCTGCCTCTAGCCTCGCTCAAAAGCGTATCGGTTCCACAGCCTGACAATCTTGGAGACTTCGTAAAAGACAAACCAACCGCCATCAAGTTAGGAAAGGCTCTTTTTTGGGATATGCAGGTTGGGAGCGATGGACAGACCTCCTGTGCTACTTGTCACTTCCATGCTGGAGCCGACAATAGATCCAAAAATCAGATTAATCCTGGGCTTTTGCAGATCAACGCTGATGGTACAGCGAATCCAGATACAATTTTTGATGTAGGTGGCGCACCAAACTACCAGCTCAAGCCAGAAGATTTTCCCTTTCATAAACTGTCGAACCCAAATGATCCTACGACCGTTGTGTCTGATCGTCACGATGTCAGTTCTTCTCAGGGGGCGTTCAATACAGAGTTTGTTAATGTCATACCTGGTAGTGCGGAAGACCAAGTAGTAAACGTGCCAGATCCGGTGTTTAATGTGGGTGGTATAAATGTGCGCCGCGTCGAGCCGCGCAACGCCGCAACCGTGATTAATGCAGCATTTAACTTCCGTAACTTCTGGGACGGAAGGGCACAAAACATCTTTAACGGAGTGGATTCCTTTGGTTTGAGAAACCCTAACGCCTCTGTAGTCAAGGCTGAAAACCCAAATCAGCTTGAATTTGTCAAAATCAGCCTGAATAATTCGTCTTTGGCTTCCCAAGCGATGTCCCCGCCACTTAGTTCCTTTGAGTTGTCTGCTAATGGTCAGACTTTTCAAGAAATTGGTGATAAATTCGGGTCAATTGACAGAAAATCTCATAGCGCTAGTAAAGGTAAAAAGCTTCCCCGAAAACTGGCGAGAAAGTTATTTGCCCTCAGACCGCTAGGTAAACAGCTTGTCGATCCACAAGATAGCGTTTTAGGTGAAGATAGTAGATGGCCTAGAGCCGGACTCAAAAATAGAACCTACGATCAGTTGATTAAAGATGCCTTCAAATCGGAGTGGTGGAAGTCTAATCAACTCATCCAAGTTGATGCTGAAGGTAGACGGACTTTTGTCAACAAGCCTGATAACTCTACCCAAACCAATGAGTACAGCTTGATAGAGTACAACTTCTCGCTATTCTTCGGGCTGGCAATTCAGTTGTATGAATCTACACTCATTGCCGATGATACGCCCTACGATCGCTTCTTGGAAGGAAACACCACCGCCCTCACTCAGCAGCAGCAACGAGGAAACCAACTATTCAATGGCAAAGCTGGCTGCATCGCTTGCCATAGTGGGTTGGAACTTACCAGCGCCTCGGTTAGCAGTGTACAAAACCAACGACTGGGAACTATAAATATCGCCAATCAAACATTTGTCTTTGAGAATGGCTTCTTCAATATCGGTGTTAGACCCACTCTAGAAGACCCTGGTGTCGGTGGTCAAGACCCATTCGGCAACCCGCTTTCAGAGGCGCGAGTAGCTGCTTTGGGAGAATTCCCACTACTTCTTGGTTCAAACCCCAATATTACAATTACCCCCAATGACATAGTAGTTGCAGACGGAAGCTTTAAGACTCCCGCACTACGCAACGTAGAACTCACCGCGCCTTACTTCCACAATGGTGGCTATTTGACTCTGCGGCAAGTGGTGGACTTCTACAATCGTGGCGGAGATTTCGTCCAGCAAAGTGCGATCGCTCCCTTGGGACTAACTGAAACTGAAAAAGATGACTTGGTGGCTTTCCTAAAAGGACTCACCGATGAGCGAGTTCTCCATGAGAAAGCGCCCTTTGATCATCCGCAACTGTTCGTTCCCAATGGACATCCGGGTGATTCTACACACGTTACCAATGACGGCACTGGTAAAGCTACAGATAGCCTACTGGAAATTTCTGCTGTTGGTAGGAATGGTGATAATGGCACCCCAAATTTCTTGAACTAAGTAGGGCGTGTCTGTCATCAAATAAAATTAAATTGGAATTAGCTCGTAGTGAGGGCTACCCTACGGGTTCCGCGCTGCGGTACAGCCCTCTGAGGCGAGACGCTGTTCGCGTTCAAATGAGGACTAAAG
>CAZZZY010000142.1:0-11018 GCA_964658545.1 uncultured Acetobacteraceae bacterium
CCAATGCCCCATGCCCAATGGTTCTAACTTTCTCCTTCTTGTTGAGTTTCTAGAGATGTTGAGAAATAGCTATTAATCCAATTCAGTAAGGGCACTAATGACACCAGCATACAAGCAGAGTAGAGATCACCTCCCCAACCCTGATGCAGGCATTTAAAAGCCGCTTCTTGACCTGTGCCGTGAAAGAAAGTCAGTAAGGTATTACGAATGATATTGGCAGTAGTACTAATTACCACGGCAATAGATAAAAACGATACAGTTATGCGGCGTGAAGACAAAGCGTCTGTCCAATAAAGCAGCATCAAGCAGACGTAGAGAGTCGTGAACAACATTTTCAGCCCTGCACAATAGGGAGCAACTTCCACAATCCGTCCTCCTACGTAGAGGTTTGTCTCATAGACGCTTACTTCCATACCAAATTGATTCAGTATGAAGCCTGCGGTGCCAGCGATGAAGCTTTGGAGAGGCAAAGTATAGGGAGCAATGAGATAGGGGGCTGCCGTTGGGGTTGCCAGAAATACTAGTAGCAGAGAGAATCCTTGCGATCGCAAACCTGCTATTCCTTTAAACCATAAGCATAATCCTGCCAAAATAACGGGCAAGGAAAGGTTAACCCACTCTGTAACACCGCTAAGATAAAACACTGCTCCTAATAATAAGAAAACAGGACTCAAAGGATTGATGGTATCTGGTAAACGTTTCCACTTTTTCCGGTTCATCCAGGACAGATAAGCAGCAAATGGTAAACCAATAATTCCGTGGCTGAAATATTCGTGTTCTGTACTGATATTTTTGTTCAGCCAACCATCCAACCAGTGTAGCAATATAGGCGCATAAAGCAGCAGCAAAACGCCTAAAATAGCTAGATTTAATAAGTCTGAGACGTTTCTGTTTTTAATCTGTTGGTGGAGTACCATGATTTTTAGTAATTCAAAAACTGCGAGGGTAGTCATTGGTCATTAGTTTTAGACAAAGCACAAATGACAAACTTCTAATTATTTAGATGCACATTAGTTATGAATTAAATTCAGGCTACCACGCTGCCAAGGTCAGCACGGGAGGGTTCATCTACCTTAAAAGTTGCTGAGACTCCATGAGCGATCGCTGCTACAACTTCTTTAATTTGGCTACTGTTCAACCCAGGATACATCGGTAATGATAATATTTGCTGTGACAATTTTTCTGCTTCTGGAAAATCTCCAGGCTGATAGCCTAAGTTGGTGAATGCTGGCTGGAGATGACAAGGAATTGGGTAGTGAATGCCAGTTTGAATTCCTACTGCTGTGAGTTGTTCTTGGAGTTGCTGGCGTTCTATTGGGCAAGAATCATCAATTTTAATGACGTAAAGATGATAAATGTGTCCTGTATCACTTTGGTTTTCCATAGGGATAATACCAGCAGTTGCCAAAGGAGCTAGTTCGTTATTATACTGCTGGGCAATAGCCAGGCGATCGCGATTCCACTGTGGCAAATATGGTAGTTTCTGGTGCAAGACAGCCGCTTGCAAAGTATCCAAGCGGCTATTTGTTCCTGGTTCAGTATGAAAATACTTTTGCGATGCTCCATAATTTCGCAAACGCACCATCTTCTGGGCTACATCTGAATCTCGTGTCAGCAGCATTCCTCCATCCCCAAATGCTCCCAAATTTTTACTGGGATAGAAACTAAAAGCTGCTGCTATTCCTACTGAACCGGCATGATATCCGTCTCTTTGGGCAAGGTGTGCTTGGGCCGCATCTTCAAAAATTAATAGTTTGTAGGTATCAGCAAACTTCAATAGCTCACGCGGTGATACCATCTGACCATAGAGATGCACAGGGATAATTGCTTTAGTCTGAGGCGTAATTGCTTTTGCTGCTTTCTTTAAGTCAATTAAAGCTGTTTGGCGATCGCAATCTACCAGAATTGGCTTCGCGCCAGCTCGGATAACCCCAATCAAGGTTGCGATAAAAGTGTTTGCTGGTAAAATTACCTCATCGCCAGCCCCAATATTACACGCTTGTAATCCGAGAGCGATCGCATCTGTTCCTGATGCAACACCAACACCATAAGCTGCCCCAGACGCTGCTGCAAATGCTGCTTCAAAATCTGAGAGTGCTTGCCCTAAAATAAAATCTCCCTGTTCCAATACAGATTGGATTGCATATTGCAATTGCATTTGAATTGGTTCGTGTTGTAATTTCAGGTCTACAAAAGGAACTCTAATAGTCATTTTATTCATTACCAATTGTCCTCAAAAAATATTTCCTCGTATGGAAAAAAGAGAAAAACCTGCACAATTTTCAGCATGAAATTGTAATAGGTTTAATCTATTGGCTCGGAACTTATATCAAATATCTAGGATTGTCAGCTATATCTGCTATCTATTATCAGTAATTTTTGCGATAAAAGTTACACAACTATTTTTTTCTGCGTAAATTTACCCTGGATATACCAGTCAGAATTTTTCCTTCTGTACATAAAGAATGACAGCCTCTTTGTATTGTATCCTTAGCATTAGCTTACCCTGACTGAATGCAAATCTAACGCAGTCTGATTGTAAAATCTCAAGCAATAAAAACTACACCAGTGCTAAACAAAGAACATTCAGCACCCGTAACTAGTAACTAGTACCGCTTCTCTGCGAGACGCTACGCGTAATTCGTAATTCGTAATGACACTCGCGGACTCGCTTTTCGCGTCGCTTTCGTAATTCGTAATTACCATTGCGTAAGGGTTTTAGACATTCACAATGGGTAGTTTCTTTCCGCCGTGCTGTACTAGTTCATACCGCGTCGCCGACTCAATGTCAGGGATAAAAAATTTCTGCCCCAAATTTGTTTGTCAGAGGCAAAATTAGGGAATGCTTAAAAATAGCAATTGATAACCCAGAAATAGGGATTATATCAATTACAGTATCGAGAAATCATTAAGGTAGCAGTGGCAATGATAGAGCCTGAAAACAAATTATTTGCCCTAAAGGATGGTTGGGATTCTCATGAATCAAGAGAACAACAACGCCTCAAAGCTTTGTCGGATTTAGGTTTGCGGCAACCAGAAACGATTCCGGTTTTTGAGGAAGCCACACAGACAGCTGCCCACTTTTTGGAATCACCAATTTCCATACTGGGATTTGTGGATCAAGAACGGCACTGGTTCAAGTCGGCAGTGGGCTTATCTAGACTGGGATTAATGAATCATTTGGCACAAAACCGCCAACTGTTACGCCGGGAATCCTTTTGTACTCAGGTAGTAGAAGGGCTTCAAGTATTTGTAATTAATGATACACATAAACTTACAGATCCAGTCCTTGCTAGCAGCAAGTTGGTGCAGGATTATGGTATTCGTGCTTACTTAGGAGCGCCACTAATTGATGCTGAGGGACATTGCTTGGGGGCATTGGCGGTGATGGATTTAGTGCCGCGCAATTTTACACCCCGAGACATTGAGTTTTTACAAATCATCGCTCGTTGGAGCATGAGTGAATTTGAGCGTAACCGACTCCTGCAAGGGAAACTCGAATCAAGCACTGGCAAGAACGCTCCTATATTTTCACTCAATGACGAACGTAACACTGAGATTAAAATCACCGCACCCGCTAAAGCTAGCGACTCTGTTTCTACCAAGCAACTGAAACTAGAACTTTTGGGTCAGCTAACTCAGGAGTTACGCACGCCCTTAACATCTGTACTCGGTATGGCTAGTGTTTTAGGACGTGAGATTTATGGGCCTTTGACGACTAAGCAGAGAGAATATTTGGAAATTATCCAACACAGTGGTCGGTACTTACTTTCCCTAGTAAATGAAATTACCGAACTAGGAGCTATGGATGACAACTCAACTGTGGTAAATCTAGCTCCTGTGGATATTGAAATGCTGTGCCAACAAGCTATCAATACCCTCGAAGAAGTGGCTAATCGCCGCGAACAAGATATTCGCCTGTCTATAGAACCGGGACGTAATCGCATTTGGCCCTTAGATAAAGACAAGGTGCGGCAAATGCTGTATCACCTGGTTTTCAGTGTGATTCAACTTTCGGCTACAGGTAGCTTTGTTCGCATTCATGTATCTTATAAGGAAGATACGCTCAATATTACTATTTGGGTTTCCCATCCCTGGCTAGGGGACGGGATCACTGAGGTTGATCCCTACTTCCGTCTTAATTCTTTGTCGTTGCTGGAGTTGACAGGTGAAGTAGCAAATTACAGTAATTATACAGAAAACCAGGAGCAACTAGAGATTTCATCAGTAGCAGTGGACAATTCAAAAAACTTGCATGATTCCCACTCAAAGTTCTTTGCTGCTAGTTCAGGTATAAATTTAGCTAAATCAAATGGAAGTCTTTCTCGTGAAAGCTTGGGTCTATTGCTAAGTTGTCAACTGGCAGAGTTGCACGGTGGACAAATTTTGATTCAAGGTTCACCAGAATCAGGATATCGTTATGTGCTATCTTTGCCACTGCAACTGGCGACTCCCTCGCAAGTAATTAACGATGTCTAATGGTATGGGGATTGGACATTGGGCAAAACAGTTCCGTTAGCGGATCCATTTACAGCAATCAGGAGGGGTATTGGGAAAGAGATATTTTCAACTATAATTATTGTTGAATACTAAGTACACGAAGGGCTATCTTAATTTAATATTGGCTGAAGTGGTTTCGGATTAAAGGTAGTGGCTGATGGCTATGAATTAAGAGCGTCATTACTAATTTGGAATCTCCGTTATTACCTTTTTATAGCCATAGGCATTATGATCGATTCCAAGTTCTGCGTCGGCAGGCTAATTGATCGCAATGTTTTTTATGAATTTAGTCTGGCAACGATTTACTTTATCATCTTTACCGCTCAGAGAATATCTTGCTACCAGTTACGTACACCGTTATCTGGTCGGACTGTTAAGTTCTTGGCGGCAAAGCAGCGTCTTGATCCAGTGGGGAGATGCGATCGCAGCGGCTTTACTCAGCTTAGTATATGCCCTTGCACCTTTTGCTTCGAGTACATTGGTGGGCTTGTTGCTGGTGGCTTGTGTGGGATTTTGGCTGTTGTTGACTTTATCTGATGAAGCAACACCAGCAAATGTCTCGTCAGTCACTCCCATTCACCTGCTGGTATTGCTCTACTGGGGAGTTGCCGCAGTCGCAACAGCATTATCACCAGTCAAAAAGGCAGCACTTAACGACTTGGGAACGCTGACCTTGTATTTGCTACTATTTGCCCTTTGTGCCAGGGTATTAAGGTCGCCTCGCCTCCGGTCTTGGATTATCATCCTTTATCTACATGTATCGTTAATTGTCAGTGTTTATGGATTGCGGCAATGGTTTTTTGGAGCCACAGCACTGGCAACTTGGGTTGATCCAGAATCTCCTCTGTCTAAGACTACAAGAGTCTACAGTTATTTGGGCAATCCCAATTTACTGGCTGGATACCTCTTACCAGCAGTAATTTTTAGCTTAGTGGCAATTTTTGCATGGCAAAGCTGGCTCAAAAAATCCCTAGCATTAACAATGTTGATTGTCAATACTACCTGTCTGATTCTGACTTTTAGTCGTGGCGGTTGGATTGGATTAGTGGTGGCAGTTTTGGCAGTGATGGCATTGCTAGTTTATTGGAAAAGTGTGGAAATGCCTCGTTTTTGGCGTACTTGGGCGCTACCAATTGTTTTGGGGGGTTTGATTGGGGTATTACTGCTAGCAGTGATATTTGTCGAACCAGTCCGCCTGCGAGTGTTCAGTATTTTTGCCGATCGCAAAGATAGCAGTAATAATTTTCGCCGAAATGTGTGGGATGCTGTCTTTGAGATGATTCGCGATCGCCCGATTTTCGGCATTGGCCCCGGTCACAACTCTTTTAATAAAGTTTATCCGCTCTATCAACATCCTCGTTACACTGCTTTGAGTGCCTATTCGATTTTGTTTGAAGTGACTGTAGAAACTGGCTTTGTTGGTTTAGGCTGCTTTCTCTGGCTAATAATTGTCACATTTAATACGGCATTTTTGCAAGTGCAACGATTGCGACGGTTAAAAAGTGGAGAAGGATTTTGGTTAATTGGAGCGATCGCTACTTTATTAGGTATGCTAGCTCACGGTACTGTAGATACTGTCTGGTATCGTCCTGAAGTCAATAGCCTCTGGTGGCTCATAGTTGCTTTAATTGCCAGCTATTGGACACCTTTAGCTCAAAATCAGACAAATTCCTCTAACTCCGAACCATTAGTAAACTAACATAAACAAGTTGTCAGTTGTTTTTCTACTAAACAACTGACAACTTTTAAATTATCTAGTCCCTGTAAGTAGTAGCACTTGGGGCATTAGGGTCACGATAAGCGGTTGATTCGTTACTACGCTTTTTGCCAGTCAAACCGCCTAGGCCTAATAGACCAATTAATCCTAGCCACCCCCAATCAAAATCATTGCGATCGTTAGTGGTCGTTGTTGGAGCAGTAGTAGTAGTAGCCCCAGAATCATTACTTGTCTGAGCTTGTGCAGATAGAATTACGGGTAAAATTCCCATACTTAAGGCAAGAACGCCAGCGCCAACAGTTGTAATGAAATTACTTTTCATAAGTTGCGACAATTCCTTATGCCATCCGAAGTTATTCACCACTGTATCGGGTCACAACCTTAACAAAATCAATCTGCGGCTATAAAATAGGAATTTTCACAACTCTGGCTTTGGATAGACAACATGCTTTTCACTCTGCTGTGCTAGTTTGGCGACAATAAACCTCAATAACTTTTCATTGCCCGTTGAATGTCACGCTGATCTTGTCGGCGTTTCAGGTCTTCTCGCTTATCGTGGAGCTTTTTACCTTTGCCAAGGGCTATACTCACTTTTACCCAGCCCCGTTTGAGATACATTTTCAAAGGGATTAAAGTTAGACCCTGCTGTTCTACTTTGCCAATTAGCTTGCGGAGTTCTTGACGATGCAACAGCAGCTTACGTGTCCGCCGTGGTTCATGATTAAAATATTGTCCACTGGCGTTGTAAGGCGAGATATGAATATTGATCAACCATGCTTCGCCATTGCGAAGCAAAGCATAGCCATCTTGGAGATTGACTTTACCCGCACGAATCGACTTCACCTCGGTTCCTGTCAACTCAATTCCGGCTTCGTAAGTTTCCAGAATTTCATACAAATAACGGGCTTGACGGTTGTCAGCAATCACTTTGTAACCTTCGTTCTTGTCGCTCATTGATAATTTTGTGCGCCTTAAATTTACTTAAAAAATTATTTGGATTGGCTTGTGAATTATAGGGTGTATCTTAGAACCGCTATAAATCCTAAACTATATATCACTAATTTAGCTTTTCTAAGTTCATAATTAAGAGTTTTCTGGCAAATTTGAGTTACCTGAAGCCAATAATAAGTATGCCTAATGGTTTTGAATCCCCGATAAGGAAGTAGCAATATATACCATTGTTGATTGCAGCTAGCTGGCCTTGATTTTGATTTCCTTAGTTAATTTAGCAATATCATAGCGATCGCTGCTCCAATGTCTTTTAACTCAAATATGCTCTTTACAATCGCTTCTTGAAAAGTTAACATCATTTTAGCCATTTAAGAAGAGGTTGAAGATAAGTTTTCTCCCATCTCTTTACCCTCAAATAGATGCTTGAGTTTTTGCGTCAAACCATAGTTGCGGTTTATGGAATCGTCTGTGAAGTTTATCTTAGCTAAGGCTTAATTATCTACATACATATATCATGATAAACAAATTAGTTGTTCTTAGCGTTGGATTGACCATGCTATTGACACCGAACCGAAGTATGGCTGGAGTAATTACTCTTTATGATGGCGCATCAAATGTCACGCCCAATCAATATAATGTACCATCCCAGTGGTTAAATTTTGGCTCTCTCAATGGTGGAACACAAACTGTTAGTGGTGGGTTAACAAATTTAGATACCAGTTCTAGTAACGCTGCATATGCTGGCTATAGCAACTACAATATTGCTAACCCGCCAGTTTCTTCTTCTCTCATTACCCCTACTACCCTAGTTAACCCATCATTTCCTTCTCTAGATAGAAATGCTGGCTATAACCTGAGTTTTACTGTGAGGATTAACTCTCAAGCCAATAATGGAACTAATGGCGCTTATCGTGCTGGCTTCAGCGTCATAGCTCTCAGTAGTGACAAACAAGGAATAGAAATAGGCTTTAGAACTGATGATATTTTTGCTCAGGTTAACTCCTCTTTTAATTCTATTTCTCCTGCTGAACAAAAAACTGGTATTAACAGTTTGCTATCAAACCTCACCACTTATAATTTAAACATTTCTGGTAACAACTATACCCTAACTAGTAATGCTACTACTCTCTTGAGTGGCTTGCTACGCGACTACACCACAGCTACTGGATTTGGAAGTGATGTTTATAGAACTCCTAACTTTGTTTTTCTCGGAGATGATACTACATCTGCACAAGCTAACATCGACCTTAAATCTGTAACTCTTACCACTAATACTGCTGCCGTACCCTACGAATTTTCACCAACTGCTGGGATTTTTGCATTAGTGGCTGGGAGTATTATAAATCATTTGTTGAAAAATAAAAAGTCATGAAAGCATCTGGCTTTAATATTATAGAACAGCTAAAACAATCTAACTTTTGGCTATTTGCGATCGCTGTTGGTTTAACAATCATTCAACTCGATTTAAATTGGAAACTTCTTGGTAGTATAGATGCTCTAACTCTCAGAGGTTTATTTTTAACAGGTATACTATATTTAATTTGGAAAAAACAGTATATCCTTAATCTAAAAAGCGATTTATTTTCTACTTTAATTGGCTTATTCTTGATTAGCTTTATCCTAATCAAAAGTCTATCTTTATTCTGGTTTGAATCTTTTTTTGTCAAAATATTTGCTTTATTTTCATTTTTCGGCGTGGCTTTAATAGCATCAGGAATTAAAGGATTAAAGCAATACTGGCAAGAATTTATAATTTTGCTTTTATCCTTATCAGATGGATTACTCCTATCGTTAGTTGCAGCCAAGGTAGATGTTAGTTTATTAGCTGCTAAGGTTTCAAACTTTGTGCTTTGGTATCTAGGTTTTAGCGTGTATCGTCAAGGCGTGAACGTTATTCTTCCCACAGGAGGTATCGAAATATATCCTGGTTGTTCTGGCTTAAATGCCATTTTATTATTATTACAATTATCACTAGTTTTTATTCTAATATTTCCTATTAATATATCTCAAAAAATTCTGTTACCTATTATAGCTGTATCTCTAGCATTTATTATTAACATTTTCCGATTAATCTTGATGACATTGCTAGTAGCAAACTACAATCATCAAGGTTTTGAATACTGGCATGGGGAATCTGGAAATCAAATATTTTCTACAATTTCGATTTTAGCTTTTGGATTTGTCTGTCATTGGATACTAATGCAAAATAAACCAGTATGATTAAATTTACTCAATGGAAAAAAGAAATAAACTTTGGGGTACATATCCGAATATCATTGCTATCTGTAACTTGTATTGGGGTTTTTTTGACATTAGGAAAGTTAATATTTGATGCCGATGCTGCTAGTCATGAAGTTAGCAAGTTTGTATTTCCAGCCAATGTCTTATTAACAGATGGGAAAATCTTAGAAAGTCAACTATTAACTGATAAAGTGGTACCAGAATCAAAAAAATATGATGCTGTCATTGCTGGTAGGCGTTATCGATATAGCTATAACAGCATTCCTGTGGATATAGAGATGCGTTATGTGGTAGGTACATTAGGGAACGTTGAAGGATTAATAATAAATAATACGACTATAAATTTGCCTCCTGGTAAGGTATTTAAAACAGTCCGCCAGCAGCTAGGGATAGGATATTATGGTTTGTTTACCTATCAAAATAAGGTATATCTAAGTAGCTGTATAAATCCCCAAGGTGATAGTACAGTTACTACAGAACAATTTCTTCACAATAGACACATTTACAATATTCGCTTCAATCGTTTTTTACCTTGGTTACTTGGTGAGCAAAGCTTTTTAGATAGACGTTGTTTATGGGCACATTTATCCATTAATGTAAATAATGCTGACTATCAAAGTGCCTATCAATTCTTGGAAAAGGCTTGGTTATCTTGTTATCGTTGCTGGAGTCATCGCTTTCCTAAACATTAAATTTCAAGAAATATAAATAGTTAATTATGAATAACTTAGATAAAGATTACTGGACTTCTATTTTTAATTTGCGGATCATTGGTTACATATTATTAATATTGTCTTTTATTGATGTTGTCAATATTTTTATTCCCTTTCAGTTTACTAATCCTGTCTGGGAATTTCAAATGATAGGAGCGCTAGTAGAACATGCACCTTTGCCTTTAATAGGATCAATATTTGTACTTTTTGGAAACATAAATAATCGCAGAGAAGTAGAAATATATCTATTAAATTTTATTTCATGGGCTGCTCTATTAGCTGGGATTTTATTCTTATTGCTGCTGCCTTTAGGAATTAAAGATACATTGCGTATCGATAATCAAAATTGGGTGCAAATTGCAAATCATTCATCACAACAAATTACCCAAATGCAACAAATTAAGAAAGTATTGAGTAAGGCGACAACAAACCAAGATATAAATCAAATCATAAAATCTTTAAACCCTCAAGAGAATACGCTAGAGTTAAAAAATCCTCAAGATGTAAAAAGTCAACTTTTATCACAAATGGGGCAATTAGAAAAAAACACTAATAATCAAACTCAATTAGTACAAAATAATACACACAAAGAACTCATTATAAATTCTATAAAATGGAATTTAGGTGCTTTAATTTGTTCATTTGCTTTTATTTGGATTTGGCGTATTACACACTGGGTACGTTGATCGTAGTGATGTACCTGTTTATGGGGGCTAAGAGGAGCGCATGAACTTATGAAATTCTGTACTTAGCTTTTGGAAAATTATTGATTAACTTAATAATAATTTACACTATAGTGAGGATTTACCCAGTCTTATTCATGAGTTGTTACAAATTATAAAGCTCTCTGTGCCTTCCAAGCAGAGGGAGTCAAAGGTGAGTTTAACTTCGTTAAC
>CAZZZY010000143.1:0-10969 GCA_964658545.1 uncultured Acetobacteraceae bacterium
TTTATCGGGCCATTTTTGCTGCGCGATACCCCTAATGGTCAAGAACTTTGGCTACCTACTCCTAAAGATTTACTGTGCTTGAAGCAACGCAGTCAAAATCCCGAAGAAAATTCCGAATATGACAAAATTGGAGAATTAGAGGAATGGTCGCGTCTTGTTTGCTTGCAACCGTTAGATATTACTAGTCCTGAATGGAAATACATTAGTTGTGCTTCGGGTTCTGTTTATGAAAGTCAGAGTGAAAATCAACTTTTACCAATGGTTCCTCCCAGTCCTTCTGAGAATAAGGATATCTGCGATCGCCTTGATTCTAGGGCAAAGTCAGAATGGATTAGCGGTCGTCCATCTGCTTGGATTAAGGCTTCGGCCTTAGTTCGCTACCTCGAAGGGCAAAATTTAACTAACCCTAAAGATTTTCATTCTGACCCTTGGAGTGTCCAAGTTTTACCGCACATTCAAATGCAAACAGATAAGCGTCAGGTAACAGATGAGGATGGTTATTTTACTGAAGTTGCGGTGCGGTTACATACTGGTTGGCAGTTAGTTGTTGCAGTCAATGCAAACATCGAGTCATCGGTTGTGCGTTTGGGTGGTGAAGGACACCATGCTATGGTGTCTGCTGTTGGTAGTTTACCCGATTGGGAGGAGATTAAACCTTTTAGGGAACAGAATGGCAGTCGCAAAGCTTATCTTTTGACCCCAGGACTGGCTCAATGTTACCCAGAAAAATATGTTTACGGTGTTTATCCCCATGCTTGGCGGGAATATCTGATCAGTTGTGCGAGCGATCGCGCCATTCTCTGGGGTGGTAAATCTGTCTTTTCTAAAAAACCCATGTTACCCCAACGAGCATTTGTACCACCGGGTACTGTATACCGATTTCGAGATGGAGCTACGGATCTTGGTCGGGTTTTACCGAATTATTATTTGCGATCGCAGATTCCCAAAACGGGTGAAACTGATTCGGTAACTCACCCGGAATTGAAATGGTTGGAAACCCTAGCAAGTTTGAATTACGGAATTTTACTTTGGAGTAGGTAATTTATGAATACTAATGTCTCTTACATCTATCTGTTGTCGCCATTGCATACTGGAGGAGCAAGTCAAGAAGGTAATATTGTTGGTATCGCCCGTGAAGCTCATACGGATTTACCCTATATGTCTGGAGGGGGAATTAGGGGGAGAATTCGAGCTAGCACTCCAAAAGAAAAACAAAAGATTTTATGGGGAAACACAATTGAGGATGTACAGCAACATGGAGACAGTAATCTCACTCAAGGAACGCTTTGGATTGGAGATGCGGCAATTCTCTGGTTTCCAGTTCCTTCTTTGAGTCATGGAATTGTCTGGATTACATCGCCATTTTTACTGCGTCGCTGGTTGCGATTATACAATAACTCCTTGCCTTTACCTCAACCAAATAGTTTTAGTGGTGGCAACAGGAGTCCACTTTACTTAAAAGATGCGATTTTCCAAGCTTCAGAACTGAATACATGGTCAAATCAAAAAGATTATATTCCTCAAGGTAATCCCATATCAGAGACGATTGATCACGCTTTAATTCTATCTGACAAAGATTGTAAAGTATTGATTCAAACAAGTCTGTGGCAGCAAGTCCGGGTGAATTTAGGAGAAGATAAAACTCTTGCAGAAAATGCTGGGTTTCGCTATGAAGAAGCAATCCCTCCTGAAACTTTAATGTATTTCCCTTGGGGAACTACCACAACTGCTAACGGGAATAGTCAGAATGCTTGTGCTGAATTAAAACAAATATTCAGCCAACAAAAATTTTGGCAATTTGGCGGTCAAGAAAGTCTCGGACGGGGTTTGGTCGAACTGTGGACACCAGAATTAACCCAATCTCCAACTCAAATATCTCAACCGGAAATAGCTCAAACTCAAACACCTCAACTCCAAAGACCTCAACGATTAAATCGTTAACTATCAAATAATTAGCCAACTCAAACTAGGAAAATCAATGGTAAATTATGACCCCCGGAAAATTTCAATCAAGGTTTATACAAACCTCAAAGAAGTTAAAGGTAGCACCCAAGAATCAAAACATCATGACGAACAAAAAAGTCAAGCGGTGGAACTTTATACCTATATTTCAACTTGGGGATTAATGCGATTGAAAGGTGAAGACCCCGCATTGGTAAATCAAGCTCAAAAGCAGAAAGTCGTGAGATGTTTCTTTAAAACGCTAGGTAAATTAGTTTTTCCAAACGACAACCCAAACCCCCTTGAAGGTACAGCAGGGCTGGAAAAACTCACCCAAATGTCAGCATCAGAATATTTGGGACTAACAGGAGTTGCACTTCAGGTGGCGCGTGAGTTTTCATTTTGGGCAGAGTCATTATATGCCAAAGAAAAAACTAATAACGCCACAAATCAAACAACTATAGGACAATCAACACGTTAGGAATATTTCAAATGCTAATTCCGCACAATCCTTGGTTAAATCATCCTTTACATCGCAATCCCAATCCTGTAGATAAAGCCAGTTTTGTAGAATATCTGCGTTGGATGCGAATTTTACGACAGAATCCTAATAACAACTCGCAAATTGGCTTGGTGAATAATGGTGAAGTTTTAGAACTGCTGGATAAATTACTGAGTAATAGCGATTATAGCGATCGCTTGCAGCAACTCACCAAACGAACACAACGAATGGCTGAGGTCTGTTTTGAGGCTACAGCTACTTGGCGGGTTCGCGTTGGTGGTATGCGGGGGCCAGAATCCATGTTACTACCTGCTTTTGATGCCTTGGGAATGCCTTATATCCCCAGCACAACCTTAAAAGGGGTAGCAAGGGAAATGGCCCAACGCGAACTGACTACTAAAAACCCTTCCATTACTCCAGAGCAACTCAGGGATATATTTGGCGAGATTGAACCGACTGCTTGTATGGGGAAAGTGATTTTTTTAGATGCCTATCCCTTGCCTTTTAAGGATACGGAATATCCAGACGAACTCGAAGGTTTAGTACCAGATATGGCAAATTCTATCTGGACTTGGGATAGTAATAATATCCCTCAGTATAAGACTAATCCCAATGTCTTTTTATCGTTACGTAAACCGACATTTGTCATCGGATTACGTTTAGTAAATGGAGCCGATTCTACTATTCTCGAACACGTACAGCGATGGTTGTTTCAAGGACTTGCTCAAGGTATTGGTTCTAGAGTTAATAGCGGTTACGGCACATTTAAAATTAGAAATCAACAGCAACAGCCTAAGATTGCTCAAGAAATTCTTTCAGTAAAATTTCAATTGCGCGGACAATTAATTCACGGTAGACAATATTTTAATGAATGGAAAGAAACAAGAGATAGACCCGAATGGAAACCCCCAGGAATTGCACAATCAGAAGTGCGTCCAATTGCATTTCGTTCGATGTTGCGTTATTGGTTTCGGACATTAGCACTAGGAGTTTTAGACGCAAATCTAGTCAAAGATTGGGAATTAACTATTTTTGGCGGTATTAACCCGGAAGCTAGGATGGGAATGTTTCAGTTAGAAATTCCTGATGGGGAAGTTGAATGGGATAATGCCAGCACTAGAAAAGAGGAATGTGGATTTGCCACGGGTACTTTAATTTTACGACAATCACCAGTTGTGAAAAAATTACTACCAGATCAACAAAAGGCTTTGACAAACTTATTAGCAAGTCTGACTTGGTTAGCATTTCATCTGGGTGGTGTCGGTCAAGGAGCCAGACGACCATGTTATTCTCGACAGGATAGAAAATCTGCTCCTTGGTGGCGTGGTTCAAGTGTTAAGCTAATTCCCTTAAATAAAGAGGATGAATACTGGTTTTGTCCATCAAAGTTAGAAGGCTTTCAAAAGCGTTTTCGCAGTCGTCTCAAATTTTTCTACACAAATCTATCAACATTAACAGGGCTAACTTGCGATTCTACCCACCCGAAAACAGCAGCAAATAATAGTAATTGGGCTGAGGCGATCGACAGTAATTGTCGGATTATCTGCGTTCAAGGTGAGATGATGGGCGATAAGCCCCCAGCTTTAGTCTTATTGCATCAGGAAGCAACCAGAGAGGGAAACGGTTACGATCGCCAATTATGCGGTTCAATTAGAGAGCGATCGCCCATTTGGATTGCCCGTGTTGCTAGTCCTTTTGATGAAGATACTGGTTTTAGCAATAAAGGCTTTGATGTTGTCACTATTTTTGGAGTCAATAACCCCCGTCGCCAGCAATATTTAGATTTATTAATTACACCACAGTATCCTATCAGAGAATATCGGGATATTTGGTTTCTCTAATAAATCAATACAGTTCAGATCAGCCCAAAACCCTCATGTAGAGACGCGATAAATCGCGTCTTCTCTAGACCAATTATTTACTAAATATCATGTCAATTCTCATCGCAAATCTTGGCACCTCCGACTTAGCCGTTCAAATAGAAGGCTACTACTTCCCCATTCAGTTTAACCGCGACGAACCGAATATTATACTACCTCCTCCCGGCTCCAACGAAGAAGCATTATGGAACCAACGTGAAGCTTTTATTCAAGAATTTCTCTGCGAAGAACTCAAACTAGAGAAATCCACATCTTTTCGAGATTTGACTCAAAAAATCTTACAACAATATAAAGAAAACCCAGATTACTGGCATCAAAGATTACGCCCCGGTCGAATTTGGGGAGTTATCACTACCGCCTACCAAAAATTTCAAGTTAAAGAAATTTATTGCTTTGTGACAAACCAACCTCCAGAGGAAGTACAAGGCTATCGTACAGACACAATTAATTTGTTTGAAATCTTACAAATCTGGCTGGAAAAAGAAATGCCAGATATTACTCTTCACCTTCAAGAAATCAAACTTAAAGCAATTGATCAAGATGCTTTGTTTAATTATTACTATGAATTTTTTAGTAAGGTGAGTCCAAAAGTAGACAAGATTTTTATTAGTATTAAGGGTGGTACAGGACAAATGCAGACTGCTTTACGAATTCAATCATTAGCAACTATGGTTGAATTTCAAGCTAATTTAGAACCAGAATTAAATATTATCAAAGTTCTAAATGGAGAGGCTTCATCTTGTAAATTAAATGCTTATTGGCAATATATCCGTAGTCAAAAATATCAGGCTATAATTAAGCTGTTACAACGTTGGGATTTTGATGGTTCGATACAATTACTCCAAGATTTTCAGAGATATTTAGATACTTTAATCAAAGAAAATATTACAGATGATGGCGTTAGCAACAATTCGGTTAAAATTAAGCAGATTATCGCTGCTTTAAATATTGCAGTTGATTGTTTCAATTTAGATAATGTGAAAGCTAGTCAGGACTTAAAAAAACCACAGAGTGAGGCTTTTCGTAAGGAATTATTTCAATTAATTGCAGATAATAATTATGATCGGCTCTTAAACCTTTACACTCAATGTCGCATTTATTGGAAGCTCAACCAAATTGCTAATTTCTTAGCTAGGTTAGCTTCTTTTAATGAAGAAACATTACATTATTTAATTCCAGAATTAGGAGGATTAAAATATTTTCATAAAACTAAATATTCTGATAATTGGGATTTAAAGAAAGATCGGGTAGAGCCGGATTTATGGAAGCACTTTGAGGATAAAGAAGGAAGAAAGTGTAATGATAGATATCCCTATCGTTTACCCGGAAGATTTAGTAAATTGAATTTTGTTAACGCGCTTATTCAATATCGAGATAATTCAAAGGAAAAAATAGCTTGGCAGAAAATTAGCGAGTCTTTAAATAAGTTGAATTATTGGGTTGAAAAGAGGAACCAAATTATTCATAGCGCTAAAGGTGTTTCTCTAGAAAGTATGGACAAGTCATTACGTACCGATAGAAAAAATTCCTATCCCGATGAAAGTTTTGCTGGTAGCGCTTGTCTCCCAAATGAAATATTAGCAGAGATGACTAATATTAGTAATCAAACATCACAAATGCTAAAACAGGGTGGTAATAAATTTGTTGGTCTGAATCAACCTTACTATATTTACTCAGAGATTTGTGATTGGGTAGTGCATCAGTTAATTGAGGATGGTCTTTAATGGCTATCAACTCGAACTTCTCCTATCTTACAACGAAAAGTGTAATCTGGTATACCATTTGTGGGATAGACGCAATGGCTGAAACCCTTATTCTCTCGTTCTATCCCACAAATCGCTCTCTATATAAGGGTTTAAGGCGTTGTTCGGAGGTATTTTTTCACATTTATTTGCAGCTATTTGGGAAAAAATTTGCATCCCACAAAAAAGTGCTGTAGGATTAGCTCAGGGCAAGGCTTTCGAGCGGTAGCCTTTTAGCTTCTTCGGAAGTTGATGTAATGGAAACTAGAGCTGGAACATCAAAGTTGTCATATCAATCTTTTTCTTTTAGCTTCTTCGGAAGTTGATGTAATGGAAACTTCAGAAACATAAACATTAGGGACATCGTCAGTATTTCTTTTAGCTTCTTCGGAAGTTGATGTAATGGAAACTATCAATCTGAGGATTTTCCTTTAATATATCAGGACTTTTAGCTTCTTCGGAAGTTGATGTAATGGAAACCATAGGGCGTACAGACGCTCCTAGCTCTTCCATTTCTTTTAGCTTCTTCGGAAGTTGATGTAATGGAAACCATCAATCTCACCAACAACTGTGATAACTGGTTGTTGGGTCTTTTAGCTTCTTCGGAAGTTGATGTAATGGAAACTGGTAGAACTTCTCAGCAAGAACGATCTTGCCGGGCTTTTAGCTTCTTCGGAAGTTGATGTAATGGAAACATTTCTGCTAATTCTTCTTCCAAATCACCGGATTGGCTTTTAGCTTCTTCGGAAGTTGATGTAATGGAAACCCTCTTTTTGGGAGCAAGGTTGGACAATAAGGTTATTCTTTTAGCTTCTTCGGAAGTTGATGTAATGGAAACATTATTGACCGCGAGGTCAATAAGCAAGACACCGTCTTTTAGCTTCTTCGGAAGTTGATGTAATGGAAACTTCGTCCCAGATTTTTTTGGAAAAAACCGATTCTTGAACGACTTTTAGCTTCTTCGGAAGTTGATGTAATGGAAACTGGTCTCTGGAACCAGCTTCGTAGCTCAGCAATTTTGCTTTTAGCTTCTTCGGAAGTTGATGTAATGGAAACGGACACCAGTACTTGGCCAAGAGGCCTGAGTATGGCTTTTAGCTTCTTCGGAAGTTGATGTAATGGAAACGTCCTTTTTGAGGATCTCCTGCAGTTTTTTTACAACTTTTAGCTTCTTCGGAAGTTGATGTAATGGAAACGTCTGTTATCTATATTCATGCTAGAAATAAATTTCATTTTGGTCTTTTAGCTTCTTCGGAAGTTGATGTAATGGAAACGTCTTCAAGTTGAAAATTAATTCAACCCCCCCGTAGTCTTTTAGCTTCTTCGGAAGTTGATGTAATGGAAACGAGGGTGTACATCATCTCAATGCTTGCGAACAAATCTTTTAGCTTCTTCGGAAGTTGATGTAATGGAAACGAGTTGGCTGGAAGAAGAAGTTGATTTCTTCTACGACTTTTAGCTTCTTCGGAAGTTGATGTAATGGAAACTCCAAAAAGGGTGGCTTGACCAAACCGAAAACCACAGGCTTTTAGCTTCTTCGGAAGTTGATGTAATGGAAACCAAAGAAAGCCGCAATATTCTTTGCCGAAATTTTACTTTTAGCTTCTTCGGAAGTTGATGTAATGGAAACTGTTACAAAGCCTCCAGCTTGATTACATCTGGAGGCTTATGCTTTTAGCATATTTCAATCCCAAAAGATAGAAATCCTAAATTATTAGTGAAAAGTTAGATACGCTATTTAATAAAAAGTTAAAAGTAAAACAAGATAAATCTCATTTTACTTTTAACTTCAGACCTTAAAATTGGTCAACACGCAGATGTTTCCATGAAATCGACTTCAGATGAAGCCAGTTAATTCAAATTCTTTGTTTCAGAGCTACTTCGCACTCCTTGGAAATCAAAAATAATCAAAAACTTGATACTTTTGGTTGAGTTTTGCAAAACCTGAAGATAAGCAGCTGCATCATTGTGGTGGCGAAATCGTGCAACAATATTAGAATCGTCATTTACCATAGCAACTTCAACAGGATTTAACTGTTGTTGTTCAGGTAAAACACGGATAATACACCACGGATGCAACTGCTTATAATAGGTCATGAAAACTACCTTCCCAATGCTGGTAAACCTGATGAACACCAGCTTTGAATTAACTACTACTACCGTAGCTCTTAAGTATTTTTCAAGACAGGGCAAGATGCTATTGACAAAATAAATTATTCGTGATTATCTAAAATCGTCTTGAGTTTTAACCAGTGTAATACTTCTTGGGGAATCTCCTCAAAATGTTCGAGTAATAAATTCATCAAAGCCAGATTTAGGGAATCATTTCGTGTCGGATAACGTTGATTTTTACCATTTCTAAACCAACCACGCACAGTTGAGTCAGAACGAGAACATATCAAAGCAATCTGTTCGTAACTTACACCCCACTTCGCATAAAAATCTGTCGGGTTCATAGCAAACTCCCAATTACTGTAGAGCAAAATTAGATGTCGTTCGCGTGTGGTAATTTGACGAGGGTTAGACATCATAAATTTGTAAAAGATGAAAAAGTATAAATCAAAAGGAGGGCAAAAACAGTCCGTAATAACGGACTGTTGCTATTAGCTTGTAATTGCAATAGCGGTTAGGTAAGATAACTTAATGCGAATCTAAATACGTTACCTCAATCATTTCTCCCTCCCCATATCGCCAATAAAATCGCTTTGCCATTGATGCAGCCGAACTCCAAATATCACCTTGTTTGGTACGATAGCGATGAGTTCTCAAACTCCGGTAAGCTGGGCCATTATTCACGAAACATTCAAAAGCTTTTTCGTATTGCTTGCGGTCTTCTTTTGGTAAATCATCAAGCTGTTTTTGAACTTTTGGAGCAAAAATCAAACAAAACTTGACAGATTGAACTTGCATTCAATTATTTATAATTATCCCAACTCGACCGAAAGCCCAGGTTGATATTGACGCTATGGAGGTGCGCGTGCTTGCTTGCAAATATTCATTTTGGTTATAATTAATGTATTCAGAAGTCCTGAGTCCAATGATTACTTTTTTTAACTCAGCACTGTTTCAGAAAATTTCGTCCAAATCGTAGCAGCTAAACGATGAATGCAGCATCATCAATGCTAAATTCAGCTTGCGTCCCCACCACTGCGATTTTGCAACGAGTGTGTGCAGACATGGGATAAAATCTCACTTGGTCTTCGCCTCGGTTAACGAGTCGCGTTAGGTATTTAGATAAGTTTTCAAATTGTTTCTCATCTAAGACGCACTCAAAAACCGATTTTTGTACCCGCAACCCGTAGCTTTCGAGGAGTTTTGATACCTTATTGCGACGGGTATCGCTAACAATGTCATAGCAAACGAGATAAAACATAACTATTTCACCAAGGTTAATGCTGGTTTTTTGTTTTCAGCGATATTGGTGAAACTGGAATGATTGGGGTGAAATTTCAATGCTAATGGGCGATAATATTCCACATCCCCCAGCAAAGATGAAATATATTCCCGCACCTGCAAATCTATACATTGACGGTAACTAACTTCTCCAGCGTAGGGATGCAATACAAAAGTTTTTAACTTTCCTTCCCAATGTTGTAAAAAGCGTTGGATATAACTATGAATTCTTTTTCCATTTCCATTCCCATTTCCATTAGTCTTGGTAAGATGGCGGACAAAATTTAACACCAAATCATCTACGATAGGTGCGCGAAACTCGGCGCTAAAATCCCATGCTAAAGGAAGTTCATGATAGCCGTCGCGGTATAAAATACCGTAACCTGGGTGGAGTCCTACGGTTTGGAGATGGGTATAAACATATTGATGTAGTAGTTGATTTCCCAGGTCTAGAAATCTGCTAATTTCTTTTGCAGTTATGTGAGAATCTGAGCTTTCAAAGCTGAGTAGAGAAGCAACAGCAGAGTAGTAAGTTTTGTCTGCTTCTTGGATGTATTCGTGCAATTCGTCAATAGATGGTGCTAGTGATAAGTTATCCATCAACAGTTGCAAATAATTTAATGCGCGTTGGATTGTCTGGTCTGCATAATAACGAGTCCAACTTTGTAAAAAAGTGTGTTGGTTGTGTAATTTCGCCCAAATTATACTTTCTGCTGTTGCGCGATTAAATTCAATATCATGCAACCGTTGGCGCTGGTAAGTCAGGTATTTAACTGGACTTGGGGATATATTTTCTAATCGTCCTACATATTCACCATTCTCGGTAAAATACGAGACAGGAATTTGATTTAAGCGAACTATTTGCATGACATCTTTTGGCAGTTTGATATTACCAAATATGATGAATTGGCTGATGTTGGTAATTCTGATGAAGAAGCGTTGTCTCTCTTCTCTGAATACCTTGAAATATTGTCCTTGGATTTTAAAGGTTGCGTCCTTTTGAGTGATGTAAATTGTAGACATAGGTGGAATTAAGTAAAAAGGATGAAGTAAAAAGTTAAAGGCTTTATTGATTTCGCCATTTCATTTTTTACTTGGTTCCATCTTCGCAAATGCCTATATGAGTATGTATTTGAGTAAAAGCTATTTTTATATGAGTTTGTATATGATTTATATGACTTATGATTACTCATTAAAAAATCGGAGTAGGATTCTCCGATTTTTTTAATTCTTTAATTTTAGGGATTAATTTACATCAACTTCCGAAGAAGCTAAAAGCACGGACTTAGCTAACACGCAAGTCCAAATAAGCAAGAGTTTCCATTAAATCAACTTCCGAAGAAGCTAAAAGCTCACCCATTGCGATTTCGGTGGTGGTTCTCAGGGTTTCCATTAAATCAACTTCCGAAGAAGCTAAAAGAAATTTCTGAGCTGGACTTGGCAGGTGTAAAACATTACGTTTCCATTAAATCAACTTCCGAAGAAGCTAAAAGAAAAACAAGGAAGAAAAG
>CAZZZY010000144.1:0-10912 GCA_964658545.1 uncultured Acetobacteraceae bacterium
GACAAAAGTAGACACCAATTTGTGTGGGGGTTAAATCCCCGTTACAAAACGTAATACCATTTCACTTTAATTTTGATACAAGTAGGCAGCAAGGGTGCAGGGGGCTCTTAGCTGGGGGAAAGAATTAAAGACCAATCATTTGTATCAGATATTTCGTGAAATGGTATAATTGCTCTCTTCTCTACGAGACGCTCCGCGAACGTAGGGGTAGCGAGTCCGCGTACTCTGTAAGAGTTGCAAGCTAGCAAGAGCGTCTCGTAGAGAGCGTCATGGGCGAAAAAGCGAATTGGTTTAACTACTTTGTATAATTTTGATATTACCCATCCGTAGGGCTGCGATCGCGCTCGTTGTGCCTTCTGCATGGCTTCGGGAAAATGGCGATCGCTTCCTCACAATTATCGTTCAAAATGGTTCTGTAATGAGCGATTTCAAGGTGATGTGATGAGCGCTGATGAAACACCAAATGTAGGTGGTGGAATGCCCGTAATCGGGTATTGGGCAGAAAAGACAATTACCCGAGATGGTGTGAAAATTTGGGAAAAATTATTCCACAAAAGTGCTTGTCTTTCCTGTGCTTGGGGAACAGGGGGACAAAAGGGGGGTTTCGTCAACGAAGACGGAGAAGTATTGCAGCGCTGTGCCAAAAGCGTCGAAGCGATCGCGTCGGAGCTACAACCAGCTACCCGTTTTGATGAAAAATATACCCTGGCACAGCTTCAGGAGTTAACTTCCCAAGCAGCCAACAATTTGGGTCGATTGAGTCATCCATTAATCTTACGTTCCGGAAATAGCCGTTACGAAAAAATTTCCTGGAACGAAGTATACGACATTGCCGAAACAGCATTTCAAAAATCACCCCAAAGAATAGCATCCTACAGTTCTGGTAGGTCATCGAACGAAGCCGCATTTTTACTACAATTGATGGTGCGAGCCATCGGTTCCAATAATCTAGCGGACTGTTCCGATTTGTGCCATGCAGCTTCCACCGTCGGATTGAAGCAAATGTTCGGTTCCGGTACATCGATGGTCAGTTTGGAAAGCCTCAAACAAGCAGAGTGTGTGGTGTTAATTGGTTCCAACGCACCAGCAAACCATCCCCGATTGTTAAACGAGTTGATACAACTGCGCGATCGCGGTGGCAAAGTAATTATTATCAATCCCACAATCGAAGTTGGTTTAGTGAAATTTGCCTCCCCAGCTTTCCCCATCAAATCCATGCTGGCAGGTGGTTCGGATATCTCTTCGTTGTATCTACAACCAATTCCAGGTAGCGATGTGGCTTTATTTGTAGGTATTCAAAAATCTGCGATCGAACAAAATTTAGTCAAATTCGATTTTCTGCAAAACCACAGCGAGAATTGGGAAAATATCATTCAACATGCCCAAAACACTCCCTGGGAAACAATTACATCCACTTCTGGGATTTCCCAAGCCGAAATTACCGCCGCAGCCAGGATAATTGGTACATCTGCGGGTGTAGTATTTGCTTGGGCGATGGGAGTCACTCAACAGGAAAACGGTGTCGATAACATTTTTAGTATCGCCAATACCGCATTATTAACGGGAAATGTGGGCAAACCGGGAGCGGGAACCATGCCAATTCGCGGACATTCCAACGTCCAGGGATTTGGCTCGATGGGAGTCACCATCAACCTCAAAAAAGAGATTCAGCAAGCTTTGGAAACATTACTGCAACGTCCCCTGAGTCGGGTTCCCGGATACGATACGCGAGGATTAATTACTGCTGCGGATCGAAAAGAGGTGGACAGCTTATTTTGTTTGGGGGGAAATCTCTATGCAGCCAACCCGGATTTAAACCAAGCAAAACGGGCTTTGGGGCAAATTGAAACCATTTTTTATGTGGCAACCAAACCTAATCTCGGACATTTTCACGGTTTGGCAAAGCAAAATACGATTATTCTGCCGGTGTTTACTCGATTTGAAAATCCTCACAAAACAACTACAGAATCCGGCAATAATTTCGTTCGTTTGAATGATGAAGGGAAAACACATTTAAAAGATGGGGATTTGATTTCCGAAGTGGAATTAATTATTGAAATTGCCCATCGGGTTTTGGGAGAGCATCCGGTAAATTGGCGCAAACTCCAGGATACGAAATACATTCGCCAACTAATTGCCCAAACAATCCCTGGATACGAAAAAATTGCTGATATCGATTCCACTGGGGAAGACTTTACGATTGACAAGAGAGTTTTTCACGAGCCAAAATTTCCAACTCCTACGGGGAAAGCCAAGATGTTTGTGACAAATTTACCCCAGTTAGATTTACCCAGCAAAGGTGATTTTGGTGTGGAGGAATCAACCCCAGGAATTATTTTAATTTTGGGTACGGGAAGAAGTTATTCCCAACATAACACCGTCGTTTACAAACCCGGAGATTACTATCGGGGAATGCCCCATCGTAATTGTATTTTGATGAATAGCGAAGATGGGGAAACCGCCGGTTTTCGGGAACACCAACAGGTAACGGTACGAGGAGACGTGGGTAAACTGGAAAATGTGGAAGTCATTTTTGGAGAAATTCGTCGGGGAGCAGCAATGATGTTTTATCCCGAAGTAAACGCGATTTTTACAGCGAAAATTGATAGACGTTCGGGTACTCCAGCTTATAAGAGAGTGCCAGTATTTGTTTGCAAGGATTATTGTGGATAATGGGCGATTCTTTATCGATGGCGAAAAATCCTCTCTTCTTCATTTTTGTCAGAGTGAAACTGTCACGCTTTTCCCCGCAGTTTCTTTAGTTCTGCATCTGTAATGCGATCGTCCCGTCCCGCGCAATTGCCATAGCTTTGTTGCAGGCAAACAGGACATCGGAGGTGGGTTTGGTCTGTATAGCCGCGACTTCTAGTCGCCCAGGCTTTTCAAACAACCTCTTAATAATAAGTCTTTAAGTGGACACGATATTACAACCACTCCCCACCCCGAAAACGCCAACGGAGGAAAACAACTCGCATTAGGCTTTGTGAACTAATAAAAACTGCTAGCCACACAAAGCTATAGTGCAATAAAAAAACTGCTAATGGTAATTCCTCTTTCGCTAAAGGTATTGGTAAAAAGCCAAATAGTTTGACTCCACAGAACACAAATACTAATTCCCATATACCAGCTAATAATTGATAAACTGCGGGCCAATCCCTGTCCCACCGGTATTTTTGGAGATAGTTATAAAGCACATCCCAACCTAAACCAAATACGGCAACATAACCAAGTATCCAAAAATAAACCGAGTTAGCGCCAGGGCCAATCCAACCTATTGCAAAAGGTAAAGATACGAGTCCGCCTACTGTTGCAAGTAATAATAATCGAGTTTGCCAACGACCAAATAAAGTTGGTGTCATAGGAGTTGGGAATTGGGAGTAATGATAATTAAGAGACCATTTATAAAGTAAATCAAAAAGTAGGGTGTGTTACGGCTTTAGCCTAACGCACCGTTAGATAACACGGTGCGTTAGGCGCTCAGATTGTATTTCTCGTGACAAATCATATCGAAGTATGCGCCTAACACACCCTACAAGAATTTTATTTTTACTTTATCAATACTCTCTAAATAGCTGCCTTGGCAAAGCCTACTGAATGTATCGCATCCCAATTGATCGCATCTTCTAACAAAGCTTGATAACCTAGTGTATTGGGATGAAGACCATCTTCACTCAGGCGTTTTATCCGCCAATTTTCACCGCGTTCCATCCACTGCTCAAAAATATCCAAATAAGGAATCTGCCGTTTACTACAAGCAATTCGAGTTGCTTCTTTGTAGCGATATTGATCGGTATGATTATAGTAAAAACAATCTAGAAATGGCATCTTGGCTTCATCCACTGGTACCATGCCTACAAATAACACAGGACAGAGTTGCTGTGCTAAATCTAGCAGAGAAGCAATTTCTTTTTCAAACAATGTAAAATCTGTATAACTTCGACCATCGGGACGCGCTAACCGCGCTGAGTCATTTACGCCTACGGATAAAATAATCAAGTCGGGGACACGATTTCGTAGTTCACCCCGGTGGCGAAATTCAACTTCTAGCCTTTGGGCTACTTGTTGCGTGCGATCGCCTCTTACCCCTAAATTATAAAGAACATGACCGGCACTATCCGGTAACATCCACCATCGCCGTAGTTGCTCGATCCAGCCTCCTTTTTCCGGGTCGCCGAATCCATAAATTAAGCTATCCCCCAGTGCGACGATCTTCATTGGCTGAAAGTGATTTGGTGATACAGACAGCTGCATTGAGGAAAAAGCTAGAAATGTGTGCATTTAACAACTATATTTTATATTTTTACAAGATTCTATACATTTCTATACCATAGATGCCTATCTTTAGTGTGCAAGCATCTATGGGGTTTCTACTTTTTGATATGATCGCAAGGTTGGAAATGGCTAGTACAGTCCGGCAGAAATGATCCATCAGTTTAGGTAACTAATGGACGACCTTATAGATGCTCCTCATAGAGGATTATAAACTATCGGAGTATTTCCGCCGCCAAGCACTAGGTTAAATTGGTTTAATGGGGATGGGAGGAGTTTCTTAGCCATCGCATTGCTCCAGAACTGGATGCTGTTTATCCCCTTGAATATTTTAATGGGATTGGGCTTTTATTATGATGCACAGCACCCTCCAGACCCAAGCCACAGAGTTAGCACCAGAAGCACGAAGCACAGCCGTTTCGCTGTTCGCCTTCAGCTTGTTTGTTGGCCAGGGCATCGGCGCGGCAGTATTTGGTAGGATTGTGGATAACTTCAGCTACATTTATTGTTTTATTGTGGTTAGTGTAGCGATCGCTCTACTCTGTGTTTGGCTAGTCAAACAATTTTGGATTTAAGAGAAAGCGATTTTAGATTGACTGCGCCCACTCTTGGGACGCAGCTAGGCGCAAATAAATTAAAGTTTGTAGTCGGGACTTTAGTCCTGATAATCATTGTTTTGAGCGATGAATCGCTCACTACGAACTAGGATTTTATTTTATGTTTAATTATGCCTACCTACTTACTCCCGCGTCCCCCGAAGTTCCGATTTTGTTAGAATGCATCGATGTCAAAAAAGCAACATTTCTTAAACAAAAAACCCGGATGGTCTTTGGATGAGCGAGATCCAAAGTTCATAGAATCTCTGATGCCTGTGTTGGGCTTTTTCTATCAGTACTATTTCCAAGTTAAAACTAGTGGCTGGGATAATATTCCCCGCCAAGAAAAAGCCCTATTTGTCGCTTCGCATAATGGGGGACTCGCGGCTCCCGATATGACGATGGTGATGTACGACTGGTTCAGACGATTTGGTGTAGAGCAACCCGTTTATGGTTTAATGCATCCCAAGGCTTGGCAGGTTAGTCCGCCAGTAGCACAACTAGCCGCCAAGACCGGAGCAATTATAGCTCATCCGAAAATGGCTTACGCTGCCTTGCAATCTGGAGCTAGTGTGTTAGTTTATCCTGGTGGAGCCGAAGATGTCTTCCGACCGCATTATTTACGTAACAAAATCTACTTTGTAGGGCGGCAAGGATTTATCAAGTTAGCGTTGCGGGAAAATGTGCCGATTGTACCTGTGATTTCGTGGGGCGCTCACGATACGCTGATTGTACTGGCTGACTTTTACAAAATTATGCAGCAACTCCATCAGTGGGGGATGCCTTGGCTGTTGGGGATTGATCCAGAAGTTTTTCCCATCTATCTCGGACTGCCTTGGGGATTAGCAATTGGCCCGTTACCTAACATTCCATTACCTATACCCATGTACACACGGGTTTGTCCGCCAATTATATTTGAACGCTACGGTCGAGAAGCCGCTTGCGATCGCCACTATGTCAATGAATGTTATGAATTAGTTGTTAGTCAAATGCAGCAGGAGTTAGATAATTTAGTCAAGCTAACTGCTGAGTCTAATAGCAAGTAGATATCTGATGAAAAACAATGTAGAGACGGATCACTGCTACGTCTCTACAAGGGTTCTGGATAACATTTCTTTTTCTTTTTACTTTTGCTTTGTTCGGTGAGGATTGAGAAGTTTTGAATCTTTAAATCATCACACCGTATTGCTAAATATTTTGCTAGCCGCCGCTAACTGGCGGAATTAACACTACTTCATCACCATCTTGTAGTAGGGTATCTGGTTCGACAAATATCAAGTTAATCCCAAAACGGGTGATGTCTCGCCATTGGGAGAGTTCGGGGTGTTCAGCTATGAGGCGATCGCATACTGCTTTGACTGGTGTACTATTGGAAAATTCCAGCACCAGTTCCGAAACCCTAAAGGCTTCTTGATAAGCAGCGAACAGTTTGACGGTAACAGTGATTGCAGATTTAGACATACAATATGCTTTGCCAGTACCAGCAAGTAGTTTAATTCTTATAGCCATTTTCAATCTGGCGAGGTAGAGGTATGCAAACAGACCTAACCCCCTAACCCCCTTCCCGAAGCGGGAAGGGGGAAAAATTAAAATTAAATAATCTGATTTTCATGAAACATTAGGAGCATGAGCAGTTTTGATCTGTCGCAATATTTGTTCGACTTGGTTAACTTTTTCATTTCTATTCTGTGATTTGAAAATATTTATAGCTTTTTCTAGCGAAGATAGCGCCTCGTCTTTTTTATTTGTTTGCCACAATGCCAGTGCAAAATTAGTCAGGGCATCGCCATAATTAGGATTAATTTCTAGAGCTTTTTTATATTCAGTGATGGCTTCTTCCCAGCGACTTTGGCTAGCGTAAATCATACCGATTGCATTGTAAGCTAGAGCGTATTTTGGTTCGAGGCGAATGGTTTCCCGATAGGCACTAATTGCTTCATCTAGTCGCTTTTGCTGAAAAAGCACATTTCCCAGTTGAAAGTGTCCAAAGGCATCTTCTGGGGATTTTTTAAGGAATTGACGTAAATTTTCCTCTGCACCTTTGAAATCTCCCTGATTGTATAAAGCATTGGCTTTTTGCAGGAATTCCGATTCCTCTGATGATCCTCCGTCTGGAATCCGTGCTAGTTTTTGTGGTTGTGTCTGTGCATCCTGTTCTGGTTCCTGCAAAGAAACTTTTGCAGGAACCGCTAACACAAATGGTGATATCCCCATTGCAGTGATAATACTCAGCATCATGCAGCTAAAAGGTTGAACAAATGCTGATTTGGATTTGCTCTTCAGTTTCATCGCCCTCAATACCTCAATAATGTATGTTCTAATCTCTATGATAAAATGCGAGCGCATTAGGATGTAACAGGGGTTGCATAAGTGCGGGATGAATTGGCGGTTGAAACCATTGAAAATTCGTTCTCAAATGGGCGAAATCATCCCATAATTCAGCAACGCCGGAATTGTTTACACAAGCCGACTTGTGGAAGCAGAAAACCTCAGAAGGCAACTTCTTAGAATCCCCGGACTTTCGGAATGGGGTGGATGTCAAGCGCCTTCCCGTAACTTATCCAACACACTCCGATCTTCCAAGGTAGAAGTATCGCCAGATACCTCTTCCCCAGCAGCTAGATTCCGCAATAATCGCCGCATAATCTTACCCGATCGCGTTTTGGGCAAAGCGTCTGTAAAGCGAATTTCTCCCGGACGCGCGATCGCACCGATTTCTTTGACGACGTGCTGTTTGAGTTCTTTACTCAATTCTTCACTAGCCTGATAAGTACCTTCTAAAGTCACAAAAGCAACTACTTCTTCACCCTTGAGTTCATCTGGCTTACCCACTACCGCCGCTTCTGCAACGGCTGGATGAGAAACTAAGGCTGATTCTACTTCCATTGTACCAAGGCGATGTCCTGATACATTCAGTACGTCATCGACACGACCCATGACCCAGAAGTAGCCGTCTTCATCACGTCTAGCACCATCCCCAGCAAAGTAAGTATAGTTACCATCTTGGGGCGGAATATGTTCCCAATAGGTGCGACGGAAGCGTTCTGGATCGCCGTAGACTGTCCGCATCATTCCTGGCCAAGGATAGCGCACCGCCAGATAACCGCCTTCGTTATTAGGTACGGTGTTTCCTGACAAATCCACGACATCTGCAATAATTCCAGGGAAGGGAAGAGTTGCTGAACCCGGTTTGGTGGGGATTGCTCCTGGTAGCGGTGTAATCATGATACCGCCTGTTTCCGTTTGCCACCAAGTATCCACAATTGGACAGCGATCGCCACCAATTATTTTCTGATACCACATCCAAGCTTCTGGGTTAATGGGTTCGCCAACGGTTCCTAGCAAACGCAATGAAGACAAGTTTCGCGCCTTGGGATGATGTTCACCCATCTTAATAAATGCCCGAATTGCCGTAGGGGCGGTATAAAAAATATTTACGCCGTATTTTTCAATTACATCCCATGTACAACCTGGATTAGAAGCACGGGGCGCGCCTTCATACATCAAAGTTGTTGCACCGTTGGAAAGGGGGCCATAGACAATGTAACTGTGTCCCGTAATCCAACCTACATCGGCGGTACACCAATATACATCTGTATCTTGGAGGTCGAATATCCACTTAGTGGTGATATGGCTATATAAGTTATAACCCCCAGTTGTATGCACCACGCCCTTCGGTTTACCCGTACTACCAGAAGTATAGAGGACAAACAGCATATCTTCACTGTCCATCGGTTCGGCGGGACAATCGGCTGATACTCCTTTTTGTAAATCATGCCACCAATGATCGCGTCCGCCCAACTGCATATCAGTTTTTTGTCCGGTGCGCTTGACAACTAGAACATTTTCGACGCTGGGAACAGCACCATCAGCTAAGGCTTTATCTACCTGTTGTTTGAGAGGAACGATCGCATCTTTGCGCCAACCACCATCAGCCGTGATTACTAATTTAGCTTTAACATCAATTAAGCGATCGCGCAAAGCTTCGGCGCTAAAACCACCAAATACCACACTGTGGGGTGCGCCAATTCGGGCACAAGCTAACATAGCGATCGCCGCTTCGGGAATCATTGGCATATAGATTCCAACGCGATCGCCTTTTTGTACACCCAGTTGCTTCAATACATTAGCAAACTGGCAAACTTCCCGATGCAGTTGGGCATAAGTAAGGGTACGAGAATCACCTGGTTCTCCTTCCCAAATCAAGGCTGCTTTATTTTTGCGCCAAGTAGTGAGATGTCTGTCAAGGCAGTTGTAAGAAATATTAATCTTACCACCAACAAACCACTTCGCAAAAGGCGGTTGCCAGTCTAGAACAGTATCCCATTTTTGGAACCATTCTAATTCTTTTACCGCCAAATCAGCCCAAAATTGCTGCGGATCGGCTTTGGCTTTGTCATAGAGACGCTTGTAGTCGTCTAAGCTTTTGATATGGGCGTTCTGCGAGAATTCACTAGGAGGATGGAAAAGGCGGTTTTCTTGGAGGATTGATTCGATATTTGGTTCAGACATGGTTAGTTATGAGTGCGATCGCTATTATTACTAAAAACTATTCTTAGCCTAGTTGTGCTACACGGTGTTTAGATTTTCGTTAAGCTAAGTGGAAATTGCTGAGTTATTTAGTTTACATTGATTTTTATCTATTAAAACCAAGCGAGCCAGAAATGTAAAGACGTTACATTGCAGCCTATCTACCGCGAATGTTGCAAAATATAAGTAGTCTTGACAAACAATGCCTGAAACTATGACGCTCACCGTCGAAGCTAACAGCCTATCTCTCAATGATGTACATCGCTTTCTTAAATTAGATAAGCTTGCAACTGGTTCATTTACAGACTTCTTAAGTCTAGAACCACTCTCTGAGTTTGAACAGCAGGATTTATTGCGAATCAGAAACGATTTTGATCGTTACTTATGTTATCGTAAAATTTCTGAAGGCTTAGTCAAATTTCTAACAATTGCGCCCCTAATGCGGTTAGCTGGATTTTACGATGTGCCGATTCGGTTGACAATGGAAGATAGCATTGCGATCGCAGTTGAAGATGAAGACAGAAGAATTACCGGACGGATGGATATTTTAGCAATCAACAGTTTTCAAAGTAAGATTGCGCCGCCATTTTGGGTTGTAGTGATTGAAACGAAAAATAGTGCAATCGAAGTTGGTGAAGGTTTACCTCAATTACTGACTTATGCTTTTAAGAGTTTAGAGCAACAAACATCAGTTTGGGGACTGGCAACTAACGGACTGCGTTATCAAATTGTTTATCTAAGACGTGACGAACAACCAACTTATCAGTTAATGCCATTATTAAGTTTAAACGAATCTCCAGATGCAATTGAGTTATTGCAAGTTTTCAAAGCCATCTGTAAGTTACCAAATTTTCAGTAAATAAATTGTGGAGCGATCGCTAATGTCTGAACCTGCTACTTTAGAATTAATCTCTGATAATATTTCAGAGGAGGAAGTAATTTTTCCTCCTGGCGATATACTGAGTGACGAACCACCCTTGGAAAGTGACCTGCACCGTGACCAAATCGATCTGCTGATTCGCATCCTGAAATTATGGTGGCGAGAGCGACAAGATTTCTATGCGTCTGGCAATTTGACGGTTTATTATAGTCCTAATCAGAAGAAATCAGAATATTTTCGTGGCCCAGACTTTTTTGTAGTTTTGGGAACCGAGAAAAAAGACCGTAAGAGTTGGGTAGTTTGGCAAGAAGATGGCAAATATCCGAACGTGATTGTGGAAATTTTGTCAAGTTCAACAACAGCAGTTGATAAAGGTTTAAAAAAACAAGTTTATCAAGATACCTTCCGTACACCAGATTATTTCTGGTTTCACCCTGTAACAATGGAACTTCAGGGATTTCATTTAGTTGATGGCAAGTATCAAGAAATTCAATTAACCACTGATGGACGTTTGTGGAGCCAGCAGTTAGAACTTTATTTGGGAATTTATGAAGGTAAATTAAGATTCTTCACTACTGAAAATCAATTAATATTATCATCGGAAGAGTTGGCTGAACAAGAACGTTTACGTGCCCAA